>JAKCDN010000197.1 GCA_021841795.1 Acidobacteriota bacterium
ATCGTCGATCTTCCCGCTTCATTCGGCGTGTTCCTTATCGCCTGGGTGCTTTTGCCTCCTCGGAGGCCCACATCCAGATCAGTTCGGAATGCGGTCAGAAGGGCTACTGACGATACCGCGGATCAAAATCGAAATTTCTCTTGCTGGTTGGCAAGGAGTGCGGTTGAGCGGGCTTCCTTCGACAGGAGAGACACATAGTGGGTGCTATGGGTGCGTGTCTCTCCCGCCGAAAAGCTGAGGCCCTGGGGTGCGTCGAACTGCCAGGAACTACGACAAGGAAGCGCTGATGTTGCTGAAGACGGTGGTGATGGCGCTGGCGACCTTGTTTACGCCGGTGATGGCGGCAAGAGCAACCAGGGCGATCAGCAACGCGTACTCGACCAGATCCTGGCCTTCTTCACGGTTGGTCAGGCTCTGAAGCTTCACATACATGGCAAGAAACAGGTTGTTCATGGTTTTTCCTCTCCGATTTTTATTTCCCCAGCCTCAGCCGGGCACACTCCTATGAGCATCTGGCGTGCCATTCTCGGACATTTTTATTGTCCCTTTAAAATCAACGAGATAAAAATTCAGCCTGCTCACCGCTTCCAGAAACATGTATACGCCGGTTTACAGTAGGGGCGTCGCACGAGAGGCACCGTATACACTATCGCGCATCTCCGCGGGGCCGCGAAGGGCTTGCACGGGAGTGCGGATGGGCTCATTTGACGCGCAGAGGATGCCGTAGAATAGCGAGCATGGCCAACCGGAAAGCCGCTGTTCTGGCAGAAAAACCCCACGACATTGCGGATTTCTCGATTGCGCTCGTTGCCGGGCTAGCCCTCACGCTCACCCTTCTGCTCGTGTTTGCCGTGCCCGCGAGTTCAAAGATGGCCTCCACCCGCGATTTCGTATCGTACTGGGCCACCGGACGGCAGCTTGTCCGTCGGGCCAACCCATACGACCGCAACGACATTCAGAATATCGAGCATGCGGCGGGACTGTTCCCGAACGGAGTTCTGCTGATGCGCAACCCGCCCTGGACGTTTCCGCTCGTTTACCCGCTCGGACTTCTGGACGTGCGGGTGGCAGCGGCGCTTTGGACGCTGCTCCTGATCGGCTGCCTGATCACGGCCGTGAACCTGATCCGGATCATGAACGGCTCGCCGCCCGATCTCATGCACTGGCTGGGCCTGTCGTTTTCGCCGGCACTCATCTGCCTGATCATGGGGCAAACCTCGATTTTCGCTCTGCTGGGGCTGGTTCTGTTCCTGCGCTACCACCACACCCGCCCGTTTGCGGCAGGGCTCTCGCTCTGGCTGTGCGCCCTCAAACCGCAACTGTTTGTGCCCTTCGCCGTGGTGCTGGCGATATGGATCCTCGTCACAGGCAGCTACAGGATCGTGGCCGGCGCCGCTTCCGCCATCGCATTGAGCAGCGCCCTGGGGTTCGTCCTCGATCCGGCGGCCTGGAGCGACTACGCGCACCTGATGCGCTCCCCCGCCGTCCAGCAGGAGATCGTCCCTTGCCTGAGCGACGCAATCCGCTTCGCGATCAGGCCGCAGGCGGTATGGATCCAATATGCTCCCGCAGCGCTTGGCTGCATTTGGGGCGTGGTCTACTACTGGCGGCGCCGCGGCGCATGGAACTGGGTGGAGAACGGCAATCCGCTTCTCTTCGCCTCTCTGCTTACGGCGCCGTACTGCTGGTTCTACGACCAGACTGTTCTCATACCGGCGGTCATGCACGGAGCTTACGTAACACGGTATCGCTGGATGCTCACCGTATTGGCGCTGCTGATCGCAGCCGTCGATGTGGAGATGTGCAAGATCAAGGTGCTCTCGCCGGTCTATCTGTGGAACATACCCGTCTGGCTGCTCTGGTTCCTGGTTGCGCACTCGAACGCCCGGCAACATACGCCGTACGCTCCCGCAGCCTGAAGCCGACTGCGACGCCGCCTGGAAGCTTCCCGTCCCTTCCACGTCGAAGCGGCTTGCAGGCATCGATGCCGGGCGGAACCAATCCGCAGCTATAATTGCCAAGACCAGCAACAGAAAGGTTCTCCCGGCGTGAAGATTGGGCGCGACTTCTCCCCACCTTTGATCGCGATCGCGTGCGTCCTCGCGAGCCTGTATACGGTGCTGTTCCTGGCGGTTCTGCCCTTCAATCGCCAGATTGCGGCGCGGCGCGACTATGTGGTCTACTGGGCCACGGGCCGGCAACTGGCGCAGCATGGCAACCCCTACGATGCCGCGGCCCTGAACCGGATCGAGCGGGATGCGGGCTTTGAAGGCGGCGCCTCGTATTACATGCGCAACACGCCGTGGGCGCTGCCGCTGGCGTATCCGCTGGGCTTCTTCGGGATGCAGGCGGCGGCCCTGCCCTGGTCGCTGGCGATGCTGGGCCTGCTGGCGCTTTCAGTGCGCCTGCTCTGGCAGATGACGGGCCGGCCGGGGGACCATCTCGACTGGCTGGGCTACTGCTTTCCGCCGGCGCTGTTCTGCGTTCTGCTCGGCCAGACCTCGATCCTGCTGCTGACCGGAGCGGTGCTGTTTCTCCGGCTGCACAAGTCGCATCCGTTCCTGGCCGGAGCGGCGCTGTGGCTGTGCACGATCAAACCGCATCTCTTTTTCCCCTTCGCGGTTGTGCTGCTGGCGTGGATCGCGGTTACGCGCAGCTATCGCGTTCTGGCCGGCGGGCTGGCGGCCATGGCCGGCGGGACCGCGGTGACCGCGCTCGTTGCTCCGCACGCCTTCAGCCAGTATTTCGACTACATGCGCACGTCGGCCATCACGCATGAGTTCACGGCCTGCCTGGGCGATCTGCTGCGGGACAGCATCAATCCCAACGCGGAATGGCTGGCTTTTGTGCCCGCGCTGATCGGCAGCGTCTGGGCGCTGGCGTATTTCTGGCCGCGGCGGCGGCAGTGGGACTGGCTCGATTCCGGAGGCCTGCTGCTGCTTGTCTCGCTGCTGGCGGCGCCGTTCGGCTGGATCTTCGACCAGTCGCTGGCCCTGCCGGCCATCATGGTGGGCCTGGCGCGGGCGCAATCGAAGTCTCTGGCCGGGGTTCTCGCCTGCATCTACATTCTCATCGGAGTCGAGATCAACCGCTTCGATCTTCACTCGGCGGCGTATCTGTGGACCGCCCCGGCGTGGCTCCTGTGGTATCTGCTGGCCCGGGCCCCGTGGCGCCGAAGCGACGCCGCGGAGGCCGCCGGCTCGCCCTCATCCATCTAGCGCGCTCTCTCGGGGTTATCCATGCAGATCGTGAATCTCCTCCTCAGTCCCGCATTCCTGGCCCTGGCGCTGCTGGCGCTGGCGGTGACGTGGATGCTGCGGGACCAGGAAGACAAGACGCGCGCACAGCTGGTGATCGCGCTGGTCTTCAACCTGTTCTATGGCACGGCCCTGAATCTGCTGCTCGGCGGCGAGGGCGGGCTGTTCCCCTGGAAGTACGACTGGATTCTCCAGCGCCTGGATGAGGTGCTGGGCGTGCCGGCGGTGGCGGCGCACCTGCAGGGAGCCGCGCGCATCCCGCTGGGGATCTGTTACGAGCTGATGGTTCCGATGATGATCGCGTGGTTCTTTGTGAGCCGCAGAAACGGCGAATCGGGATCGATCGTGCGCGCGTACATCGCGGAGATGGTCATCGGACCGCTTCTGTATGCCATTGTGCCGGCGTGCGGCCCCATCTATGCGTTCCGGGCCCAGTGGCTGCACCCGCCGGCGGTTGCCGCCGTTCCCGTGCGTCTTGTCGGCATTCCCAACTCGTTCCCTTCGCTGCACATGGGCACGGCCTTTCTGCTGGCGTTCTACGCGCGGGGCCGGTTCTCGCGGATGGCAGCCCTGCTCTTTGCCGCGGCCACCTGCCTGGCCACGCTGTCTACGGGCGAGCACTACATGGTGGACCTCGTTCCCGGCCTGGCCTTCGGGGCGTTCGCCGCCGGCGCGGGAGAGAAAAGCATTGCGCGCGCGAGCGGATTTCTGGGCCTGGTTCTGGCCTGGTCGCTGGCCGCGCGCGCCGATTCCGGTTTTCTGATCGCGCACCCCATGGCTACGCGCAGCTTTGCCGCCGCGACCGTGACGCTGGCGGCGCTGGCGCTGGCCCGGCAGTGGCGGACCGGCGCGGCAACGGCCTGACCGGCCGCTCCGGGCTGCAAGGGGAGGGCCTCAGGCCACTGTGTCCGGGGCCGCGGGCACAATCTCCAACTGGTCGCCGGGCTGCGTGCGGGTCGCAAGCGCCGTCCCGGCGGGCAGCTCCAGCACGCTGTGGGCGGTGAAGCACGCGGAGACGCGCCAGGCCCCGACGCGGTGGCGCACCTTTTTTACGCGAAGGGCGCGGTCAAGGTAGACCAGATCGATGGGAAAGCGCATGAAGAACGTGTGCACCGACTCGCAGGGCAGGATCCAGAGCCCCTCGCCGGGCGCGAAACCGGAGCGGCCGAGCAGGCCTTTTCTGCGCGCGGCTCCGGTGCGAGCCTTTTCGAGACGCGCGGACAGGAGCGTGTCGCGGGTGGCGTTGCGCACCTGCTGCGGAGCTTCAGGCACGGCGGGGCGCGGTCTCAACCAGCTCCGCAGCCCCTTGCCCATACCGTTGACAGGATTCATGCAGTGGTCCCAGTCACCCGCGCCATTCCACGCGGCTGACCGGCGGCATCCGGCTACGGGCCGGTTGCACCGCCGGTCGAAACTCCAGTTGAACCGGTCGTAGCGGGATTGATTTGCGCGCCCGCGGTGCCGAATCCGCCGGTGCCCGACTCGATGACAAGCGGCTTCTCCGGCTTCATGCTGTTGATGAGGGTTTCGACGGGAATAGACGGCTCCGGAGGCGGCAGAGTATTGTCGGCCGTCTTCGCATCCGGCTGGTGCATGGGAATGTTGGAGTTGGGCGGAATGAAGTTCGGATCAGGATACTTCAGGTCCGGCCTGGGCGTGCCCACCGGAATCGGCGCCACGATCTCGGGGGTGACCATGACGAGCAGCTCGGTGTTGTTCTTGGTCTTCTGCTCCGACTGAAAGAGCTTGCCCAGGATGGGAATGTCGCCCAGGAAAGGAATCTTCTGGAACTCGTCGGTGATCTGCTTGTCCAGCAGACCGCCGATGATGAACGTCTGTCCATCCTTGAGCTCGACCTCGGTATTGACCCTGCGGGTAGTGATTCCAGGGACGGTGAAGCCGGAGATGTCAACCGAGTTGCTGTAGTCGAGCGCACTGACCTCGGGGGCGACCTGGAGATGAATGGTGCCGCGCGGGGTAAGTGTGGGGATGAAATTGAGCCGGATGCCGTACTCCTGAAATTGAATGCTGACGGCGGGCAGTCCGCCCGAAGTGCCCGACACCACGGGATAAGGATACTCGCCGCCGGAGAGGAAGCTGGCTTCCTTGCCGTTGGAGGCCATGATATTCGGCTCGGCGAGGGACTCGACGATGTTCTCCTGCTCGAGGGCGGTGATATTGGCGCCCACATTGAGGCCGGGGAAGAAGGCAAAGATGCCGCCCTGCGAGGCGAAGGCCGCGGAGCCGGCGGTTCCCGTAACTCCGGCTCCGGAAGAGCTGGCGGAGGAGCTGGAGTTTCCGATCAGCGGCGCGCCGAACTGCGAGGTCGAGGTTCCGCCGACGGCATTGCCCAAACCGAGGTTGAAGAGGTTGACGCCCAGCGATATGGCCCGGCTGCGATCCACGCTGAGGAAGCGCACCTTGAGGAGGAATTGCGGATCGGACCTGGGGACATTGACGCTCAGCAGGTTCACGACTTTGCCGGCGGTGGAGGCAATCTGCACCGCGCGCTGCGAGCTGTTCAGATCGGCCACCGTGCCGCGCAGGAACACGTTGCTGTTGCTGTAGGTCACGCGGATGGTCTGCCCGGGCAGCTCGTTTCTCAGCTCGCGCCGGACCGCATCCAGCTGGTCGTTCTGCGTGCCGCTGTTCTGCCGCACCGTGACGTTGAAAAACTGCCGGCCGCCGCGCCGATCCCAGATAATGAGGCTGGTGGCGCCCGCGCCCTTGCCCGTAATCATGATCTCGGTGGGATTGACCGCCGCGGCTTCGGCCACATCGCTGGAGCCGATGGCCACACGCTCGATGGGCTGCGC
>JAKCDN010000198.1 GCA_021841795.1 Acidobacteriota bacterium
GCGCAAGCTTTGTCCCCGTCGAGCGCCCTGCCAGCCGCTTCCCCAGCACCGCCAGAAACCCCGCCTCGTCCGACATCATACAGACTTCCGCGTTCGGCTTCCCCGCCGTCCGGCGCGTGTACCCCTTCGCGTCCACCTCAAGATGCATCGGCGTCGCCGGGCACAGTTCTGGCCGAAAGCTGTACGTCACCGCCACCGGGTCAAACAGCGTCGGCGTTGGCGAATGGCTCCAATTGTCCATCTTCCACTGGTGATACAGCAGCGTGATCTGGTCCGTCACCGGCGATCCATGCGCAAAAATCGCATCCCGCTCCGGCTCCTCCAGGTGGACCTGCGTCGAGTCCAGCGGCATCATAAACACCGGCACCCCCGAGGTCAGCAGCGCCTGCGCGCCCTTCGGGTCCTGCAGAATGTTCCACTCCGCGTCCGGCGGCCGGTGCGCACCCGTCTTCGGGTCGTCATAGCCACGCGCGATACTGCCGCCCATCATCACCACTCGCTTCAGCTTGCGAAAGGTCGCCGGATCTCTTTGAATCGCCGCCTGCACATTGAACAGCGGCCCAATCGCAATCAGCGTCACCTCGCCCGGATGCGCCCGAATCTGGTCCAGCAGAAACGTCACCCCATCGGGATACGACTTCTCCGGTCCGCGCCGCGCATAGGCCGCCTGCGTCATGGGGTTTGTCGTCTCCGTGTGTATGCCCGCCGCCACCGGAATCTCCCCGCGCCCCGCCGCCTCCAGATACCGTTCCGCCAGTTGCGCCCGCAGCTCCGTATTTCCAAACGCCGTCGTCACCCCCAGCACTTTCAGCTCCGGGCTCTTGAGCGCCAGCCCGATGGCGAACGCATCGTCAATGTCATCGCCAATGTCGGTGTCAATCACCACCAGCTCAGGCTTAGCCAGCGCAGAACCAGCACTTTTTTCAGGCTGTCCGCTCACGCCATATGCCTTCGAGCCGAACGTCCACAGAATCACAAGCACTGAAAGCACCGCCGGAATCCAGACACTTCGAAGAATCTTCATGCAAGGTACTGTATAGCGTTCGCAACCCCACAGTCTCCCCCAGCTCTGAAAAGCAGACGTCCACGCAACCGGGGCAGCGCACTAACAGGATGGTGCCTGTACCCACTCTCGTTGATTACCCTGTGACTGGCACCGTGCTTGGAGGTTCCGATGTCGTCTCCTGTTTCCACTTCGACAACCCGTCGCCGCTTCCTCCAGCAATCAGGCTATGCTGGACTCGCCTGTGCCTTGCCCGCTCCGGCACTGCTCGCCTCGCCTGACGCACCCGGTACAGCGATCCACAAGAACCGCACACCCTTGGCGCCCAGCGCCTTCTACCTGCTTCCACTCGGCTCCATCCGCCCCACTGGATGGTTGCGCAACCAGCTTGAGATTCAGGCCAACGGTCTCAGCGGCCATCTGGACGAGACCTGGGCCGACGTGGGCCCCAATAGCGGCTGGCTCGGCGGCACGGGCGAAAGCTGGGAGCGCGGCCCCTACTTTCTCGACGGGCTTCTCCCACTTGCCTGGCTGCTCGATGACCCGCGCCTCAAGGCCAAGGCTCAGCTGCGCATCGACTGGACGCTCACCCATCAGGCTCCCAGCGGCATGTTCGGCCCCGCCTCCAATGACGACTGGTGGCCTCGCATCGTCATGCTCAAGGCCCTCACGCAATACCAGGAGTGCACCGCAGACCCGCGCGTCATCCCGCTCATGGACCGCTACTTCCGGCATCAGCTCAGCGCGCTGCCCGCGCGGCCGCTCCGCGACTGGGGCAAGTTCCGCTGGCAGGACAATCTCCTCAGCGTCGTCTGGCTCTACAACCGCACCGGCTCCGCCTATCTGCTCGATCTCGCGCGCCTTCTGCACGCCCAGGGCTACGACTGGATGGCCCAGTACGCCGACTTCAAGTACACGCAGAAGATCACCGCCGAATTCATCAAGCTCAATGAGGGCGGCGGCCTTAAGGATCTCGCGCTCGCCACGCACGGCGTCAACAACGCGCAGGCCATCAAGACCGGTCCCGTCTGGTCCCTCGTCTCGGGCGCGCAAGCCGATCGCGCCGCCGCGAGCCGGATGCTGGCCGAGCTCGACCAATATCACGGCCTGCCCAACGGCATGTTCTCCTGCGACGAGCACCTCTCCGGCCGGGACCCCTCGCAGGGCTCCGAACTCTGCTCCGTCGTGGAATCCATGTTCTCGCTGGAGCAGGCGCTTGCCATCACCGGCGATCCCGCATTCGGCGACCGGCTCGAGCGGCTTGCCTTCAACGCCCTGCCCGGCACCTTCACTGACGACATGTGGGCGCACCAATATAACCAGGAGCCGAACCAGGTGGAATGCAGCCTGCACAACAAGCCTTGGGTGACCGACGGGCCGGAATCCAATCTCTACGGTCTTGAGCCCAACTTCGGCTGCTGCACCGCCAACTTCCATCAGGGCTGGCCCAAATTCGCCGCCAGCCTCTTCCTGCTCTCCGGCGACCAGGGCTCAGATGCCAGCGATGGCCTCGTCGCCGCCGTCTACGCGCCCTGCGAGCTCCGCATCCCCTTCCGCGGCACGTCCCTCCACATCGTCGAAGAGACCAGCTACCCATTCCGTGGCGAAATCCGCCTCACCATCAACCCCGGCAAGCCGCTCCGCTTTCCGCTCGCTCTGCGCATCCCTGCCTGGGCCGCCGGCGCTACCCTCACCGTCAACGGCCGCCCCGAGCCCGCACCCACGCCCGGCGCCTTCGCCCACATCCAGCGCACCTGGAGCCCCGGCGACCGCGTCGAGCTGCGCTTCCCCATGAGTCTGAGAACCTCGCGCTGGTTCCACGAGTCCGTCGCCATCGAGCGCGGCCCTGTCGTCTTCTCCTACGGCATCGGCGAGAGCTGGGTAAAGCTGCGCGACCGCGGCATGACAGCCGATTGGCAGGTCTTTCCTTCCACCCCGTGGAACTACGCGCTGCACCTCGGCCCATCATCACCTGCCGGCGCCATCGCCGTCACCGAAACCGAGAGCAGCGAAGCCATCTTCACGCACAAGCATGCCCCCGTCCGGCTCAGCGTCAAGGCAAGCAAGCTGGATGCCTGGCGAGCCATCGACGGCGCCGCCGATCCTGTCCCGCAGAGCCCCGTAGCCGCCACGCGGCCCGAAGAGACCATCGAGATGATTCCCTACGCGGCAGCCAAGCTGCGCATCACGGCATTTCCGCTGGTCAAGAGTTAGCTTCCGTTCTCCAGCCGCGCCGCAATCCGGTCCACGTCATACACGCAGCCGCCCCACACGCCGCCGCTCGCCGACACGAGCAGCGCCCACAGCCGCGTATCCGCCGGCAAATCCGGATGCGGCTTTAGATCCGCACGCGGCCCGCGCCCCGCCAGCCGTCGCGCACCCTCGGCCGCATCAAAGCTCCCCGCCGCGTCGCCCACCAGGTCCACGCTCCCGGTCAGCTTCGCGCGGTCAATCACCAGCTCAATCACGTCGCCGTCCAGCACTTTGCCCAGCGGTCCGCCCGCCAGCGCCTCCGGAGAGATATGCCCCACACACGCGCCCGTCGACACCCCGCTGAACCGCGCATCCGTCAGCACCGCCACATGTTTGCAGTGCGGCAGCGCCTTCAGCGCCGACGTCACCTGATACGTCTCCTGCATCCCTGCGCCGCGCGGCCCGCCACACATCAGCACCATCACGTCGCCATGCCCGATGGCGCCACTCTTGATCGCCGCAATCGCCGCCTCTTCCGTCGTGAACACCCGCGCCGACCCGCGATGCCGGTACACGCCATCCTCGCCAATCAGCGACGGATCAATCGCCGTGCTCTTGATCACCGCACCCTCCGGCGCCAGATTGCCCTTCGGGAAACACACCGTCGCCGTCAGCCCGTTCCGCCGCGCCGCGTCGCGCGTCAGAATCACCTCGCTCGCGTCCACGCCGTCCAGCTTCTTCAGGCGCGCCTTCATCGCCTGCCGCCGCTCGCTTTGTTCCCACCAGTCGAGGCACGCACCCAGCGTCTCGCCGCTCACCGTCTTCACGCTTGTATCCAGGAGCCCCGCCGCGCGCAGCTCGAGCATCACCTCCGGCACGCCCCCGGCGAGAAAGACCTGCACCGTCGCAAAGCCCCGCGGCCCATTCGGCAACGCATCCACCAGCCGCGGCACTTCGCGATTCACTGCCGTCCAGTCCTCCACCGTGGGCCGCTTGAGCCCCGCGTGGAACGCCACCGCCGGCACATGCAGCAGCAGATTTGTCGATCCGCCAAAGGCCGCATGGACCACCATCGCATTCCGCACGCTCGCCTCGGTCAGGACATCGCGCATGCCCATGCCCAGCTCCTGCATCCGCTTGAGCGCCCGCGCACTGCGCCGCGCCATATCCAGCCAGACTGGTTGGCCGGAAGGCGCCAGCGCCGCATGGGGCAGGGCCATCCCCAGCGCCTCGCCCACCACCTGTGAGGTCGCCGCCGTCCCCAGAAACTGGCAGCCGCCGCCTGGCGATGCGCACGCCCGGCATCCCACCTCCGCCGCGTAGTCCAGCGAGATCTGCCCTTGCGCAAACCGCGCGCCGATGGTCTGCACCTTGCCCGCGTCCTCGCCCTGCTCGGGCAGCAGCGTCACCCCGCCCGGCACCAGCACCGCCGGCAGCCGCCCCGCGCTCGCCAGCGCCATCATCATCGCCGGCAACCCCTTGTCGCACGTGGCCACGCCCAGCACACCCCGGCCCGTCGGCAACGACCGCATCAGCCGCCGCAGCACCGTCGCCGCATCATTTCTATACGGCAGCGAGTCCATCATCCCCGCCGTGCCCTGCGTCCGCCCGTCGCACGGGTCCGTCACCGCGCCGGCAAACGGCACCGCCCGCAGCAACTTCAACTCCCGCGCCGCCTCGGCCACCAGCAGCCCCACCTCCCAGTGCCCCGTGTGAAAGCCCAGCGCAATCGGCGTCCCATCCTCCGCCCGCAGCCCGCCATGCGTGCTCAAGATCAAGAACTCAGGGTCCAGCAGCCGTCCCGGCTCCCAACCCATCCCCGCATTCTGGCTCAGGCCAAATAAATTGCCAGACGGCTCCGTCCGCAGCATCTCGGCCGTCAGCGGCAGCGCACCCACCGGTCCCGCCGCGTGCGTCGCCACGCCGCTCAACACACCCTCGCCCGGCTCCAGCACATCCGCCAGCTTCACCGTTCCCTGTCTCTCCATCACTCCCTCACTGCACCCCGCCAGTATAGTGGTGCAGCGATTTACCCCGCCCGCGTCCGCATGACATACTCCCTGTGACCCACGCGCCGCTCATGACACCGCTCTATCGCCGCATCGCTCTGCGCCTCATCCCCCTGCTCATGCTGCTCTACTTCGTCGCGTTCCTCGATCGCGTCAACATCAGCTTTGCCGCGCTCACCATGAACCGCGACATCGGCATCAGCGCCAGCCTCTTCGGCGTCGCCGCAGGCATGTTCTTCTTCGGCTACTTCCTCTTTGAAGTGCCCAGCAACCTCATCCTCGTCCGCGTCGGCGCGCGCCGCTGGATTGCCGCCATCATGTTCGTCTGGGGCGTCGTCTCCGTCTCCACCGCGCTCGTCCACGGCCCAGTCGAGTACATCGCGCTACGCTTCCTGCTCGGCGCGGCAGAGGCCGGATTCTTCCCCGGCATCATTCTCTATCTCACCTTCTGGCTGCCGCCCGCCGTCCGCTCCAGCATCATCGCCGTCTTCGTCGCGGCCATTCCGCTCTCCAACCTCATCGGCGCGCCCATCTCCGCGCACATTCTGCTCATGAACAACCAGCTCGGCATCAAAGGCTGGCAATGGCTCTTTCTGCTGGAAGGCGCTCCGGCCGTCGTCATCAGCCTCTTCGTCCCTGCGCTCCTGCCCAGCCGGCCGGAAGAGGTCCACTGGCTCAGCGCCGAAGAGAAGCAGCAGATCGCCCGCGACCTGCGCGAAGCCGAGCCACCCCACGCCGCCGCATCCCACTCGTTTCTGCAGATGTTCGCCGCACAACCGGCCATCTACGCCTGGAGCTTCATCTACTTCTGCCTCACCATCGGCATCTACGGCCTCGGCTTCTGGATTCCCACCGTGCTCGTC
>JAKCDN010000199.1 GCA_021841795.1 Acidobacteriota bacterium
GCAGATCTTTGGACACGAAGGAGAAGGGGCGCTTCGCAAGGGGGGTGACATGAAGGTTTCACGCGAGAAGTAACCTTAAATCCCGCGCGCTGCTGCCGGGGAGGCGGTGGCCCGATCGTGCCAGCCGGCGCGGCGCGACAGACATTGCGGCGAAATTGAGCGTGTTCAACGCAGCGGGCAGACCGGTACCCAGCGTGGAGCAGATGGGCCGGCATCTGCGTGCCGAGAGCAAGGCGAGCGGGCGAAACCCGGGAAGTTCTTGCTTTGCCAGTACAGAGGCAAGTAGGATCGGAAGTGCTTAAGATACCCATGCGTCCTGGCCCGCAGGTTGGCGTTTGAGCAAGGGCTTTTTGTGGACTTAGCAGGAAACGAGCCTCCGCAATGACGGAGGATGGATCATTGCATCTGTGTCATTGAGTTCGCAAGCAGTCACGGAAACTGTCGAAACCGTCCCATCGAGCCTGTGCCGCGCGGAGTTGGAGCGGGTGATTGGCAGCAGGACGTTTGCGAAAGCGGTGCGCCTGCGGGTCTTACTGGAATACATCGGGGAGTGCTCCCTGGAAGGCCGGTTCGACGCACTATCGGAGCAACAGATCGGGATCAGCATCTTCCAGCGCCCTCCCGGCTATAACTCCACGGAAGACACGATTGTGCGGGTGACGGCGCGGCACCTGCGCGAGCGGCTCGACCTTTATTATCAGGAGGAGGGCCGGGAGAATCCGATCCGACTGGCGGTGCCGAAGGGCAGTTATGTGGCTGCCTTCCGCCCGGCGCCCGCGCAGCAGCCAAGCTCAGGCCCGTTTACCCTTCCCGCCACGCCGGCGACGACGCCGCAATCTGAAGCGGCAAACACAGACTCCGAGGAATGGCCGAGATCGGCGCGACTCGCAGTGCTCGCCAGCGTATTGCTGGCGATCGCGCTGCCGTTGTTTGTCTATCTACGCTTCCATGCGCAGCCGCAACCGCAAGTGCAGGCGCAGCAAGGAGCGATGCCATTTGGTCCGGCCATCCTTTGGCGAGCCCTGTTCACGCCTGGCCGAATGACATTTATCGTTCCCGGCGACGCTAGCCTCGATGTATATACAGCATGGGAACGACGGAGCGTCTCGCTGGCCGATTACACCAACCAAACGTACCAGGGCCAAGTGACCGCAAGCCGGCCCCCCGGGCGGAACGATGTTCCCCTGAGCGTGCGATCGGTGACGCCGATGGCGGATTTAAGCATGGTTTCGGATCTGGTGCGCATTCCCGAATGGATGGATCAGCCGACATGGGATGGCTGGATCAAGATTTGCTATGCGCGCGACATGGTTGTGGCCAACACGCACAACAATAATCTGATTCTGATTGGCCCCAGCACCTTCAATCCCTGGGTGATGCTCTACCAGTCGGCGCTCGATTTTGATTTTCAATGGGATTACATACACAATCTTTACTACGTGCACAATCGCGCCCCGAAGGCGGGCGAACAGAAGCAATATATATATGACCGGTCAATCCATGGAAAGGCGTACACGCTGATTGCGCTCACGGATAACTCGCAGGGCGAGGGACGGGTGCTGCTGATCGAAGGAACGACCATGGGCACAACCTATGGCGCGGTGAACTTCTTCACGAATGAGAAGCTATGGAAACCGGTGATCCAGGCGGCGACGGATAAAAGCGGCAAGCTAGGCAACTTCGAGGTGCTGTTGGCGAGCGAATTTGTTCGCGGCGGCACGAGTAATACGCAGATTGTCGCGCTGCACTTACACGAATAACGGTCAGAGCCACGATCTGGGCGCGCTTAGACGGATAGCGCACTGGGTGAAGCGCAGGCCGGGAAGAGCAGGCTCGATCTGGCGTTTTGCTGCCGCCTGCTTTTGGCTGTTGCTGCACACTCTAATAGATGGCTTGCGGTGAAGAGTGCCAGTTCAGCGAGTTAGCACCACTTTTGCAGCCGGCGGCGGAGGCGGTAGAGGCGACTTCTCCACCGCGGCTTTCTACAAGGCGCGCATAGCAGCTTCCGAGAGAGTCAGAAAATTCAAATAACTGATGACCGTATTGGTCACGGGAGTTGAGGATCGCGGTGCCTGCGGCGTTGAAGTCGGCGGTATCGTGGGTGTCGATGGAGTCGTTCAGACGGGACCAAAACGGCGCTGCTCCAGTGCGCGAGTCTTCAAGCCTTTTGACGTAGGCCTGCCGCATGGCAATCACCGCGGTGAAACTGCCATCCGGCTTCATGTGTTTGATGACATCGAGGAACAAGGGATAGTGCATGCGGCGAACGAGTTTTCGATGCCGGTTGCCGTTGGAGGTGCTGGTGGTTTCAAGCGCCTGAACGTCCATGGTGATGATCTGGCGATAGGTGGTGGCATCCGGGTGGAGAAAACTCTGACGGTTCGTGTAGGTTGATTGATGCTCAACGCGGGTCAGGACACGGCCGCGCGAGGTGTTGAGTTCGCCGACGATGGAATAGAGGCCATGCTGGAAGGTGTCAACCCGGCCGCGCCCGATTCCATCCGATTGCGTCTTCCACTTTTTGTCGACATGCGGAACCAGCTGCGCGCGGTTACCGGCCAGAGTATTTTCGAGCAGCCGCCCGGTGAGAACTTGCCGACCGTGATCCTGATAGATGAGCAGATTGGCGGCAAGGCTGAAGAAATGATGCGCGGCAATCACCCGCATGGCGATGGCGTGGGAGTGGCCGTCATCGAGGAGGGCGGCGAAGGGAGTAAGGTCGATCTGGTAGGGCGCAAAGTTGAGCGTCTGCACATCCGGGGTGGGACGCCAGAGATACGGATCGACGCCACCGGTGTACGTCCAGGGATAGACGGGGGCTCTGCCCGCGGGCTGGCCGTCGATCGTGACCTCAACTTCACGGAAGTTGCCGTTGCCGCATTGCTCGAGCGGATCTCCACTTGCGGGCGGGCCGAGCGAGTAATCACGAGTCGGGTTGAGATCGGCATCGTCGACGCACATGTACCACTGCTCGTCCGTCGCCTGGCTTTGCGCGATTACGTCAAGGTAGATGCGCTCCACATTGCGCGGCAAGGAAAGCGTGCGCGAGAGGACATCGCTTTCGCTCTCGACAGAGACGGGCACGCCGCGGGGATCGCTATCGAGGCCATAGATGACATCGGCGGCGGCAGGCGGCTGGGATGACTCGACCGCAGGATAGAAGAGCAATCTGGCAGCGCCGCGGATGACGCCGGTGTAGGTGTGATCGACCCAGTTATTCAGAATGACCTGTCCTTTGCCCGGCTTGCGAAACAGGCTGGCATACTGCGTCAGGTCGCGCTCGGCATGCCACTGAGGGGCGCGGTGGGCCGAGGGCTCCATGGTGGTGCCGAAGTAGAGATTGACTCCGTCGAGCCAGATGCTTGCGGTGCGGTCGTATTGCCGTCCTGCAGTGACGCTGAAATCGGCTTCGAGAACCACCTTGGACCAAGGCCCCGGACACTGTGCCGGGGGTTCAAAGCTCCACTGATCGGGCTCGGCATTCATGGCAACCGGGTTGCCGTGCGGTTGAAATGAAAGATTTGCGAAGAGATCAACCTCGCAGGGATGAACGGGCGGCCGGGGAACCGCGGGGTCGGCAAGCTCGGAGCGGGGCTGGTCTGACGCCGCTGTTTGCGCGGCGATGCCGCCAGGCTGGGCGGATGCATGCATGGCAGCCGCGGCGAACAGCGCAAGATGAGAAACCAACCGGACGATACGCACCAGTGTTGCCTCCTGAACAAAGCGGGTTCCGCATGCCTGCAGGAGCAAACCTGGCTTCATGCGGCTAAACGGCGGTGACGCGAATTCCGGCAGCAGCAAAGGCGGCAACCGTACCTGGATCGATGCCGGCATCGGTAATGAGCAGGTCGATCTCGCGCGGGTTGCAGATGACGGCCGGGCTCACCATGCCCAACTTACTGGAATCGGCCACGACGATCACTTCACGGGCCTGCTTGACCATGACACGCAGGACGGCAGCTTCTTCGGGCTCGATCATGGTTGCACCGCGCTCGGGGTGCACGCCGGTGACGCCCAGGAAGAGACGATCCATCACAAACATGTTCAAAGTTTCGATGGCCGCCGGGCCCACGAGAGAAAAGGCTCCCGCCCAGCGCATTGCGCCGCCGGTAAGCGTGGTGTGAACGTCGGCGGCGGAGCTGAGCTCCATGCCAATATTGACGGCGTTGGTGACGACGTGAATGTTGCGGCGATGCTGAAGCTGCTTGGCGAGCAGCGTGGTGGTAGTGCCTGCGGAAAGGCCGACGGTGTCGTGCTCCTGAATGAGCTCCGCGGCGGCATGAGCGATGTGCTGTTTCTCGGCGGCAAAGCGATCTTCACGCACGTGAAACGAGGCATCAAAGCGAAACGGCTCATAGAGGGAGCCGCTGGACAGCATGGCTCCGCCGTGCACGCGGTGCACGAGGCCACGCGCCTCAAGGCGGGCCAGGTCACGACGGATACTTGCCGGCGACGCAGAGAGAGCATCAGTGAGGTCATTGACCGAGGTTTTGCCGCTACGCAGCAAAAGCCGCAGGATTTCATTGGCGCGCTGGTCTGTTTTTGAGGACATGGGATTGTGACCGATCGTACGATTTTACTCCACGACCTCACGAACCGGCGCCACTGCAATCGCATCCAGCTTCTCGCGCAGTGTGCGCACGTCCGCATCGCGAACGATGTAACGCATGTGCTCTTCCATATGAGATCCGAGGCGGACCTGCGGATTGGCAAAATGCGCCGGGCTGGGTAAACGAGTGCGGAGCGAGGTGTGCACCTCTTCAATGCCGGTGGTGGCGAGAAAGTCCTGCACATTGTTGCGCCGCACATTTCCGCCTGCCATAACGGCAATTCTTCCGCGGGCATTTTCCACCAGCCGGGCGATGTTCGCAGTACCGCGCACGATATCGCCTTCGCCGCCGGAGGTGAGAATTCGATCGGCGCCTGCCGCAGTGATATCTTCGAGGGCGCGATCAAGGTTGCGGGTCATATCGAAGGCGCGATGAAAGGTAACCTTCATGGGCCGCGCGGCGCGAACGAGCTCGGCCGTCAGCGCCAGATCCACATCGCCCTCGACGGTGAGGGCGCCAAGCACGACACCGTCTGCGCCGAGAGTCCGGGCATGTTCAATGTCGTCGAGCATGACGCGGACTTCGCTCGACGAATAGCAAAAATCACCCCCGCGCGGGCGGATCATGACAAAGACGTGGATCGTGACCGCACGGCGAACGGCGCGGATGAGGCCGGCGCTGGGTGTAAGTCCGCCTTCGCTGAGAGCCGAGCAGAGTTCAATACGGTTTGCGCCGCCGATTTGTGCGGCCACTGCCGATTCAACCGATTCGACACAAACTTCAAGCGTGATCGGCATAATCCCCTTGTCGATGTTTTCCAGCGTTCAGATGCGGCCGCCTAACTGTATCCGGCCTGAATGCCGAAAGGGCAGACTCGGCAAGGACCAGGGCCTCTCAAATAAAAAAATAACCGAAGACCTTCACAATTACCGGCTTCGACACGGATCGCCAAGGTCCTCGGTCTGGAGGCTGTTGTTTGGTGCACACGGAAGCTAGAAACAGGCCCCTTGATTACGGAAAAATCCTTCGGTTCGATACTACACCGGAGCTTGACTGCAACCGATCTTCTGCGACGGCGCACCGGCAAGGTTGCGCGTTGAGGCGATTGCGGCTGCCCGCCGATGACGACAGGCAGCCGCAGGATAGTTAGAAGGTGTATTGCGCCGTTAGCTGGATGGTGCGGGGGTTCCACAAGGAGACCGCGCCGTAGTTGGGGTCAATAAGAGTGCCAAAACTGGAGCTGCCGAGATTTGTATTCGGGAACAGCTTACCGGTGTTGGAGTGCCATGTAGAGCCAAGGTTGAAGATATCGCCCCTGACCATGAGAGTCTGTTGTCTCCAGACCGTAGTTGTTTTGCCGAAGCTGGCGTCGAGGTTGGTGTAATAGGGCGTGCGTTCGGGGCTCTTGTTGGTGTTGCCGTAGCGTCCGAGCGCAGGGCTGGAGTACTTGGAGATGTCGAAGGCTTCGGAGAGAGACTTGTGGAAGCCGGACGAGTTTTGATATGTCGAGTTGGCC
>JAKCDN010000200.1 GCA_021841795.1 Acidobacteriota bacterium
CAAGCAACAGAAGTATGCCAAGCATCACAAGCACGCTGTGGTCGACAACTTTGCCGCCCAGCGCGCCGTCAATGCCAAGGACTACCTGGTTACCGAGCAGGGCATCGATGCCTCCCGCATCGGCGTCGCCACCGGCGCCTCCGACAGCCAGACCGTCGAGAACTACCTGGTGCCCTCGGGCGCGTCCTTCTCCAGCGACGTCACCGGAACCACCCCGGTCGACGAAACCGCCGTCAAGCCGCAGGTCCGCAAACCGCTGGCCCAGCGTCACCCGGCGCGCAAAAAGAAGGCTGCGGCCAACTAACACGCTCCGCGGATCCACCGCGGCAGCACCTGCGAACCCTCCCTCGCAATGGAAGGGTTCGCAGCAGAACACTTGAAGCGTTTCCTCTCGCAGAGAGCACGGCCGGCCGAAATCCATCGGCCGGCCGTGTTCTTTTCCCGCTCCATCTCCATCTCGGGTATGCTTGAATCGTTCTCCTTCACGGCCGTTCGCGCGGCCCTACGCAGGCAGGCCTCCGGAGCTTCCGTGCCTCTCGCAGAGTCGATGATGCCCACTCACGCCTATCGCGTTTATGGCCTCCGTGTCCGCACTGAGATTGCCTGCCCCGGACTGCCGGACGATCCTCATCCCGATCGCGCCCCTGACGTCTCCATCCGCCTCCTGCCGCCTCTTGCCCAGGCTGCGCCGCCGCTTGAAAACGGCTATTACGAGGTCCGCCCCGGAACCTTTCGCCTCGCCGTCCAGGGCGTCGGCCGCTATCTCGTCGAGCAGGGAAGCCGCATCTCCGTCGAGCCCCTCGCCGGCGCTGCGCCGGAGGAGATCTGCCTGTTTTTGATGGGCTCCGTCCTCGGCGCGCTCCTCTATCAGCGCGGACTCTTCCCCCTCCACGGCTGCGCCGTCGAAACCCGCTGGGGCGCCATGATCTTTGTCGGTCCCCAGGGCGTCGGCAAATCCACGCTCGCGGCCCAGTTCTTCCGCCGCGGCTATCGTCTCCTGTCCGACGATGTCTGCGCCGTCGACTTCAGCCACGGCGCCCTCAGCGTGCTGCCCGCGCTGGCCCATCTTCGTCTTTGTGCCGACGCTTACCTGCGTCTCGACTCCCCATCCGGCGCAGCCTTCCACGTCGACAAATTCATCGTCCCCATGCACGATCGCTACTGCCCCCATCCCGTGCCTCTCCGGGCGGTTCATGTGCTCGCCGATTCCGCTCATGCCACTCCGTCCTTTGCGCTCCTCCACGGCTTCGACCGTGTCCGCCAACTCCTTCACAACCTCTACCGCCCGCAGTTTCTTCAGGGCCAGCAGACGCAGAGCCGGCTCATGCACGCGGCCTTGCACATCGCTCAGGACGCTTCTGTCGCCGCCGTCTCCCGCAGGCGCGATCCCCATCAGCTCGACGGCTTCATCGATTTCCTCGAAGCCTCCTGGTCCACTCACTTCGCTTCATCCTCGCAGGCAGAGAGAAAGTAGATGCGTCAGTTCAGCCCCCAGGACAAGCTCCTCCGCGTTCAGCACATCCTCGCCACCGAACTCGACCAGGAAACCGTTCTCATGAGCATCGATGCCGGTGCCTACTACGGCATGGCCGGAACCGCGCGCGGCATCTGGCAGAAACTGGCCGCGCCCATCTCCTTTGCCGCCCTCGTCAATCAGTTGGTCGAGGAGTATGCCGTGTCTCCTGAAGCCTGCGCCGCCGACCTGCAGCGGTTTCTCGCCCACCTCGAGCAGGAAGGGCTCCTCCGTGTGGAGTGATCTCAAACGCTACCGGCAGGCCGCGCCCGCCGAGCGGCGTCTCCTCTGCGAGGCCCTGGCTGCGCTGGCTCTGGCCCGCATCGCCATGGCCTGCATCCCCTTCCGCCGCATCGCCGCCTGGCTCGGTACTCCCGGCCTCGCCGGCCCTGACGCCGTCTCGCCGCAGCAGGATCGCGTCGCCGCCCTGGTCGGCTGGGCCGTCTCCGTCCTCGGCCCGCGTGTGCCCTGGGACGGCCGCTGTCTCGCCCAGGCCCTTGCCGCCACAGCCATGCTCCGCCGCCGCGGCATCGAGGGCACCGTCTCCTTCGGTGTCAGCGCCGCCCATGCTCCCGGTTTCACCGCCCACGCCTGGCTCCGCGTCGGTTCCCGCATCGTCACCGGCGCACCCGGCCATGAGATCTACTCGGCCTTCACCACCTTTGCCCGGAGCCGCTCGTGAGCGGCTTCTACGGCATCGTGCGCTTCGATGGCGCTCCCATCGATCCTCTCTGGCTCCACTCCATGCAGTCGGCCATGGCCTACTACGGCCCCCACGGCGGCGCCGCCGTCACCCAGGGACCGGTCGCCATGGGCCATCTCCGCCTTGACCTCAATCCTGAAGATCTCTCTGACCGCCAGCCCGTCGCTCTCCCCAGCGGCCTGGTCGTCTCCGCCGCCCGGCTCGATAACCGCGATGCGCTCCTCCAGTTCCTCGATCTTCCCGCCGCCGATGCCCCGCAACTCGCCGACGGTCAACTCCTCGCCCTGGCCTTCGATCGCTGGGGAGAAGATGCCTGCTCCCGGCTTGAAGGCGACTGGGCCTTCGCCGCCTGGGACCGGCATCGCCGCCGCCTCGTCCTCGCCCGCGACATCCTGGGCCGCGCCGCCCTCTACTACCACCAAGGCCCCGGCTACATCGCCTTCGCCTCCAGCCTCAAGGCCCTGCTCGCTCTGCCCGGCACGCCCCGGCAGCCTGACCTGCTCCGTCTCGCCCAGGTCCTCGTCGCCTGGCACCACGACGCCGAGCTCACCGCCTACCGCCACCTCCGCACCGTCGTCGGCGCTCATGTCATGTCCTTCGCCGCCGGCGGCCTCTGCTCCGACCGCCGCTTCTGGTCCCCCATCGGCCGCCGGCCTCTGCGCCTCCGCCGCCGCGAGGAGTACGCTGAAGCCTTCCTCGAGCACTACGGCCGCGCTGTCCGCGGTTGTCTCCGCACCCGCCATCCCGTCGCCGCGGAGCTCTCCAGCGGCCGCGACTCCGGCTCCGTCGTCGCCCTCGCCGCGCCCCTCCTTGCCGCGCAGGGCCGCGAGCTCACCGCCTTCACCGCCGTGCCCTGTTTCCCGCCCGACGGAGCCGACCCATACCGCATCGGCAACGAGTGGGATCTCGCCCACGCCACCGCCCTCATGGCCGGGTCCAACGTCCATCACCTCGCCATCGACGCCCGCGCCTACGGCGTCCTCGCCGGCGTCCGGCACTTCCTTCAGATCCACGACGGCATCGCCCATCCCGCCGCCAACTACTTCTGGAGCCAGGCCATCATGGAGGCCTGCTCCCAGCGTGGGCTCCGCGCCCTGCTCCTCGGCGAAATCGGCAATGCCACCGTCTCCTTCCGCGGCAACGGCTCGGTCCTGCTCGCACTCCTCCAGGGCCGTCCTGCCTCGGCCCTCCAGTTGCTCCTCCACGCCGACCCCAACCCCTGGATCTTCCTCAAACGTCAGATCCTCAATCCCCTCGTAACCCCTCTGCGCCGGCTCCGCGCCCGCCTCGGCTCCCCATCCCGCTCCCTCTGGCAGTCGTACTCCGCGCTCCATCCCCACATGGCCCGCCGCTTGTGCCTCGATCTCCGCATGCGAGACGCCGGCTACGACCCGGCACTGATCTTTTCCACCGCCGACGACCTCCGCCACGTCCTCCATCAGCCGGAGTTCGGCGCCTCCGCCAGCGTCCTCTCCGAGGCCAACGCCTGGCACGGCGTCACCCGCCTCGATCCCACCGCCAACCACGCCCTGCTTGAGTTTCTCCTCCGCGTTCCCGACGAGCAGTTCTACCGCCGCGGCGACACCGCCATGCTCTTCAAGCAGGCCTTCCGCCACCGCATGCCCGCCCCCGTCGTCTTCGCCCGCAAACGCGGCCTGCAGGCCGCCGATCTCGGCCACCGCATCCGCCGCGAGCGTTCCAGCTTTGACCACTGCCTCCAGTCCCTTGCATCCCTGCCCGAGGCCTGCGAACTGCTCGACCTCTCGCTCATGCGTCGCACCCTCGACGCAGTCTGCGCCCACGTCAATCCTGAAACCACCCAGGACGCCGCCTCCATCCTCGTCCGCGGCCTCGGCGTGGGCCTTTTCCTCCTTCATCTGGACCGCCCCGGCGCACCCTGACCTCCGTCCGCTGATGGCAGTTCAATGCCTCCGGCGCTGCCCAGTCATGCCTCCGCGGTCGCTCTTTTCATGCCTTTGATAACACCGCGCGCCATCTCCGCCTGACGCTATCGTTCCCACACCCGGATCGCGGGCAATACCTCCCAAAAGCCGGAACCACGCTGCAAACCCCCAGACGCCGGATGCCTGGCCTGCTCTGCCGCTTCAATTCCCTCTCAACCAGCGGCTTGTCCTGTTACCGACAACGGGCAACCGGCAAACACTTGTCAGGCTGAGCCGCAATACAGCGAGCGGCCGGGTCGCCAATCCCGAAGTGGCGTGATTGATCGCGGCGCGTCAGAGCAGGCGGTAACAACCTCGCAGCCCACGTTTTTTTCGGCGATAAAGCTCTTCCAGCAGCCCAGGAGCTGCCAAGGCGCGCTTTGCTGCGTGCACTTTTCCGCGGGTGTCATAATGTGAGTCTGGGATCAAAACAGCAGCATCGCCGCGGCAAACCACCGCGCCGCCGCCAGGCGCGCAGGGCCAGAGAGATTGATGGCATGAGACCTCTGAATCTGTTCTCTCTTATTTCGGTTCCCCTGGCCTTGCTTGTCAGTGGCTGCGGCAGCGGCAAGAGCATCGGTAATACCACGCAGACCATTGCATTCGCCAATCCCGGCACGCAGACAGTCGGAGCGCCGCTGACCCTTTCGGCGACGGCTAACTCCGGCCTCGCGGCCTCCTTTACTTCGGCCACTCCCAGCGTCTGCACGGTCTCCGGAACGACGGCCACATTTGTGACCGCCGGAACCTGCACCATCGGCGCCAGTTCGGTCGGCAACAGCACCTATGGCGCGGCTTCGCAGGTGGAGCAGAGTTTCACCGTCAACCCGGCCATTGGCCCAAACACAACCATTTACATCGCCGGGTCCGAGACACCCGCGGGGAACCCACCGGGCAGTATGTATGTAGCCGCGGTATGGAAGCTTACCCCCGGCAGCCCGATGGCCACAGTGACGGCTCTACCGATGCCCAGCGGCATGTCAAGCGCGCAAGCCACCGCGATCGCGGTCTCTGGTAACGACGTGTATGTGGCCGGAAATGCAAGGAACAGCACCAGCCAGGCCCCCATACTGTGGGTGAATGGCAAAGCCACGATATTATCCCCACCCGGCAGCACAACAATCATGCAAGAGAGCGCGATCGCCGTCTCGGGCGGCAATGTGTATGTGGTGGGAACCGAGGAGAACAGTACGGAAAGCGGCAGCGCCATCCTGTGGATCAATGGCGCTCCCACGGCCTTATCCCCGCCCGGCGGCATGGCATACTCTGGTGCCGGCGCGATTACGGTTTCGGGCAGCAACATTTATGTGGGGGGATCTGCGTGGAACACCGGGGGCTACTACTTCGCCGTAGTCTGGGTGAACGGTGTGGCTACGGTGTTGCCCGCGCCCGGCGGCCCGACGGGAAATTATGACGCCGATGCGATCGCAGTGTCCGGCGGCAATGTGTATGTGTCGGGAAATACGCATCCGCAAGGGGGCAACGGCACCGCTATAACCTGGCTGAATGGTGGCCCGGCCACCACCCTGCCCGCTCCCTCCGGTATTCAATTCAGCCAATATTCAGCCGCCGGGATCGCGGTCTTGGGCAGCAGTGTGTATACGGCGGGAAATGGGATGAGCAGCGCTACGGGTGACGACGCAGCCACATACTGGCTGAACGGTGCCGCCACGTTGTTGCTCCCGCCCACGCAACCGATAGACACTCCCGCCGATTCTGTTGCCGCCGGGATCGGCCTCTCCGGCAGCGATGTGTATATGGTGGGGAGTACGGGCCAGTACGCCGCATACTGGGTCAACGGGGGCGCGGCCACGCTGTTGCCCCTGCCGAGCGGCATGGCACTTTCCAGCGCCAGTGCGATTGCAGTGGCGACTCAGTAACCGGAGGCGAAGGCGC
>JAKCDN010000201.1 GCA_021841795.1 Acidobacteriota bacterium
TCGCGCCGAGTCAAGCAATCATGTGCGATCGTACTCTATATCCGGCCCGGTTCGCGGCAGGATTGCCTGCGGCAGTGTGACATAGCGCATGAATGCCGTTGTCCGCAGGATCATCGGCAATGACAGCGAACAGTCTCCGTGCCCGTGAGCCTCGATGAGGCTGCGGACGGAAAGGGCAGCCTTTGGCTCCTGATGCGCGCATATTTGCGAGCCGCGAGTTGCAATCGTCAGCTTCAGCCACCCAGAGCGAAAGCGCGCGCCGACTCCAACAGCTTCGCCACGGACTCCTTCGAGCAGGACTCGGTGTAGATGCGCATGAGGGGTTCGGTGCCGCTGGCGCGGAGCAGCAGCCAGGTTTCGGCGGCGTTGGGCCTGGTCCCGGCATCCGGATTGTCGAGGTAGAATTTTACGCCGTCGAGGGTTTCGGTACGCAGGATGGGCATTCCGGCGAAGGTAGTGTCGCCGGCCGGCAGCGCGCGCGAGCGAACGATCGCAGCGTTCTTGATCGCGTCAGGTATGTGAAGATCGACGCGGCCGTACTGGTGCTCGCCGTATTCTGCCTGGAGATCGGCCACGAGCTGACCCAGCGTTTTTCCCTCTTCGGCCATCACGTTGGCGAGGAGCAGCGAGTTGAGCAGGCCGTCGCGCTCAGGCAGGTGGCGCTGGAAGCCGATGCCGCCGGATTCTTCGCCGCCCATGAGGATCTCGCGCTCCAGCATGTAGTCGCAGACGAACTTGAAGCCGATGCCGTGCTCGATGAGCTCGCGGTTGTATTTTTTGCAGATGCGGTCGAGCATCCTGGTGGTGTTGAAGGCGCGGGTGACGGCGCCGGGCCAGCCCTTGCGCTTGAGCACCCAACTGAGCAGGACGGAGTAGATTTTATGCGGATCGAGGAAGTTGCCGTGTTCGTCGGTGGCGCCGATGCGGTCGGCGTCGCCGTCGGTGCACAGGCCGGCCTGACAGCGGTTGGCGACGGTGGCCTCGCCCAGGGCGCGGATATTGGGCTCAATAGGCTCCGGATTGATGCCGGGAAAGAGCGGATCGGGATTCGAGCGGATCGCGACGTTAGCCACGCCGATGCGGTTAAAGATATCTGAGAGAATCGTGCCGCCGGCGCCGTACATGGAGTCGATGCAGAACTTCATGCCTGAGCGGGCGATGAGGCCGAGATCGGCAAAGCTCTCGATAGCCTTGAGGTAGCTGGGAAGGAAGTCAACCTCCGCGATCGTTGCCGGTTGCGCCGCGCGGGGGACAGGCTGGCCGAGATAGGTCTCGATGGCCGCAATCATCGAGGGCTTGCCCGAGCCGCCGTACCAGCCCTTGTACTTGACGCCGTTCCACTGCGCGGGGTTGTGCGAGCTGGTGATCATGATGCCGCCGGCGGCGCCGCGCTCGCGCACGCCGAAGCTGAGGGCGGGCGTAGGCGTGACGGCGCGGGCCAAATCGACGCGAATGCCGGTGGCTGCAACAACCTCAGCGCAGGCATGGGCGAAGGCACGGGAGCCGAAGCGGGTGTCGTAGGCGATGCAGAGGCCTTTTCGGGGATCTTCCTGGGCGTGGATATAGGCGGCGATGGCTTCGGCAGCGGTGCGCACGTTGGCAAAGGTAAAGTCATCGGCGATGATGCCGCGCCATCCGTCGGTGCCGAATTTAATGACCGGGTGAGGCATGGACCTTCAATTCTCCTTGGGTAATAAAGGACAACGATAGCAGGCATTGCGGGGTGCGCGCACGAGTCGATCGACGCCGCAGCCTGGCTTGACACCGCCGGTCGAGCGGGCCAGGAGACCGCGGTTATCCGGATGCGGGAAACCCCATGCAGGCCGCGAACTCATTCTGAAAGGCCGGGTCGGCGGCGAGGCTTATGTGCTCGATGGGCGGGAGCGGGGGCTCGCCGGAAAGCAGCAGCATCTTTGCGCCGCGGAGGGCGGTGTTGCCGGCGGGGTGAACGACGGCGCGCGGCGCTTCGAGGAGGCCGATGCGGAGCGCGGAGTCGATCTGCACGTAATTGCCGAAGGCGCCGGCAAGATGAATGAAGTGGAGGGTACTGCCCATGGGGGCAAAAGCCCCCGGATCTTCTACCTGCCCGGCGGGAGAGCTGGAGGCGCGCGCTTGCAAGACATGGACCGGCTCAGAACCTGTTTCCGGCGCGCGAGAGCGAGCGGCGATGCGCTTGAGCAGCAGGCGGAAACCGGAGGCGATGGCGCCTTTGGCGAGTTGCAGCTCGCGGATGTCGGATTGGTGGAGAACGACGGGCGGGGCGATGCGAAATACCCTGGAGCCATCGGCGATGCGGCCGTTGGGGAGAATGACGCCGGAACGCAAGCCGGCGGAGACTGCATCCACCAGCCCGCTGCCGCAGATGCCGCGCGGAACGGCGTCGCCGATGACGGTGGCGCGCAATACGCCATCGTCGAGCGCGACATAGGCGATGGCGCCGGTGACGGCCCGCATGCCCATGCGAATGGCTCCCGCCTCGAATGCGGGGCCGGCGGCGGTTGAAGCGCAGACGATGCCGTGGCGATTGCCGATGGCAATTTCGCCGTTGGTGCCGAGATCGACGAGGGCGGTGAGAGCGTTGCTGCGGGCGATGCCGACGGCGACGATGCCGGCGAGGACGTCGGACCCGACAAAGCCACCGATGCAGCGGGCAAAGCGGATGGTACAGCCGGCAGGAAGATCCCAGCCGAGCTGGCGTGGAGAGAAGCGCTGCTCGCCGATCTGTGTGGATGCGAAGGGCACGTGCGCGAGCGGCTCTACATCGAGGCCGGAGAAGAGGTGATGCATTACGGTATTGCCGACCAGGAGAACTTCAACCATCTGCGATTCATGGCCACGGATCAGGCGCGCAACGATCTCACCGAGGACGGCGCGGATGGGCGTGGTGAGGTCACAACCTTGAAGCGCGGCGCGAATGCGGCTCATGACATCAGAACCAAAGGCCGCCTGGGGATTGAGCGCGGTTTGCACGCCGAGCACGTCGCCCGTGGCGGCATCGATGAGCTGGGCGGCGATGGTGGTGGTACCGAGATCGATGGCGATTTTTCCCGTGATTCCGGAGTGGGCCTGGGACGGAGCCGGAGGGGAATCGGCGAGGATCTGCATGTGCCATTGACCGCACTCGAGGACAAGGGGCGCGGCAGCGCGGGCCTGACAGGCGAGGCGCCATCCCTGGGCGAGCTCACGGGGGGTATAGACTGCGGCATCGGACTCCGTAACGGGCAGCGTGCCCGCGAGCAGGCGCACGCCGCAACCGCCGCACTCGCCCATGCCGCCGCAAGGAAATTCGACGCCATGCGCGGCGAGGCCGGCAACCAAAGAGCTGCCGCGCGGCAGCTCAAACTCGACCGCAAGCGGCTCAAGACGGATGCGGACGGAGTTTGGCGCGGCAGGCTCCGGCGGCAGAGAATCGGAGTTCATAGGGCATCCACGATATCTTCGTCGAGCGTGGCCCGGATACGCGCGCCCGGGGGGAGAACGAGAAAATCATCCGCGTTCCAGGGGCCGTTGACAAGGCGGTCAAGAAGCGTCAACGAGCCGGCAACCTCATCAAACGCCCATCCCTGCCTGGCGGCTTCATTCCGGGCCTGGGCGCGGCAGGCCTGGTCGGAGGCGATGCCGCTGGAGATGTAGGTGAGGCCGGAGTAACGCCGCCGGAAGGAGGAAAACTGCTCGAAGAGGAAATGGCCGTTGTCATCGCCGTATTTGGCGATGAACTCTTCGAGGGTGGTCTGCTCGCCCATGGGATTTGATTGCGCGGGAAACGCCGGCTGGAGCTTGAGGTCGGGAGTTTGAAATTCGACCCATCCGGGCGAACGGTAGTAGACGCCCGGGTGGTTCTGAAAGTAGTGGGCATAGCGATGGCGGCTGCCCATGAGCACGCCGATGCAGTCGTGCGCGCGGGGCAGAACAAGCTGCGTGCGGCCCGCCGCGAGCCCCTCGGCGCCGCGGCCGCAGAGGGCGTAACCAAGCAGGATGGCATGGTAGCCCTGAGCGTCGGCTGCGTCGATGCGCGCCTGAAGGTGGGGACGCATGTCCACCCCGAGCGAATGCAGGCCCATGGGAATGGATTCGCAGTCGACCGCATGCGCCGATTGCGCGATCACCTGTTCGACCTCACGCGTAAAGACCTGGCAGTGGATGAGCTTGAGCTGCATAGGAAGAACACGTCACTTGCGGCCGGCAGTGCCGAGGGCTGCCACCATCGCGCCAACGATGGACAGCCGGCGGAGCTGCGGGCGTTTGGTTTCAAGGGTGCCGTATTCAGGCGGCGATTGCAACGGCCATCATTGCGTCCACCTTTTTTGAGATCGCTTCGCACGCTTCAGGGACAAACAAGACGTCGCACTCCGAGCCGAGGATGTAGGGATGGCCGCAGGCCCTCATGCGCTGCAGCAGCTCCTCAGTACGTCGCAGCACCTCGGCCACCGGCATGGCGCCGTCAGAATAGAACGACTTTGTGGGCAGGTTGCCGTAGAGCACAACGTCATCGGGCACGAGGCGCGCATCTTCCCAGAGCCTGCGGGAGCTGCCAAGGCTGAGGATGACGGGATGGAGGCGCTGCGCGAAGGCCTCAACCATAGGATCGATCAGCTCACCGCAGTTGTGAAAGATGAGGTCGCATCCGTTCTCCTCAAGAAGGGCGCGGACGCGCAGATTGGGCTGCATGACCAGACGCTCGAAGACGCTGGAACCGGAGCGCAACTGCCGCGGGGAGAGGAATGCGGTGCCGGCGGCGGGTTCACAGATCATGAGAGCGCGCGCGCCGTGGGTCATCTGCCTGCGGATGCTGCGCTCGACGGCAGCTTCAGCGATGAGCAGGCACTGCATGAGCAGCTCCACCTCAGGAGAATCCTCGGCGGGAATACCGCGGCCCGCGAGGGCGACGGCGGCGATGGGATCGGCCATGAGACGGGCGACGAGCGAAAAGGGGCCGATTGACATGCCGATCGGGATCAGTCCGGGATTGGCGGCAACATAAGCTAGGGCGCGGTCCCGCGCCAGACTGCCCGGGGCTGCCGGCACGAGATCGTCACTGCAGAGCACGGCAAGCGTTGCATCATCGAGCGGCGCGGTGAATTGAAACTTCTCAGCATCCGCGGGTGAGACGCCGATGCGGGCCAGGAGATCGAACTTCTCAAGGCGCAGGTCCATGAGTGGAAATGCCAGCGGGGTTTTCCAGCGCGCGGCGGTTTTCTCGATCACGCGGCCAAGAGCGACGCCGTCGTTGCGCGCACGCTGAGGATCAGGCTCCTCGTGGAGCAGCAGATCGGCGCCGATCGGCATGCGCAGGCCGCGCGCGGCACAGTCGAGATAGAGGGCGCGGCGAGTCAGGCGGCTTCTCCGGCGAGCAGATTCTTGACCAGTCCGACGGCGCCGCTGGCGTTTTCACTGTAGCCATCGGCGCCGATGTCATGGGCGTATTGTTGCGTAACGGGCGCGCCGCCGATGAGCACCTTGACGTGGGTGCGAAGGCCGGCGGACTTGAGAGCGTCGATGGTGAGCTTCATGGCAGGCATGGTCACGGTGAGCAGCGCCGACATGCAAACGACGTGGGGATTGCGCTCCTGGACAGCGGCGACGAAGTTCTCCGGCGACACGTCGGAGCCAAGGTCGATGACCTCGAAGCCGCTGCCTTCGAGCATCGACGCGACGATGTTTTTGCCGATGTCGTGCAGATCGCCCTTCACGGTGCCGATGACGACGCGGACGGACATGCTTTGGCCGGAGGCGGAGAGCAGCGGCTTGAGCAGCTCCATGGCGCTCTTCATTGCGCGGCCGGCGAGCAGGAGCTCGGGGACAAAGTACTCCTCGCACTCGAAGAGCCGGCCGACCTCGTCCATGGCGGGAACCATGGAGCCCTGGATCAGCAGCATGGGCGCGTCGCCGGCGGCGAGCGCGGCCGCGGTGGCGGCGTGGGCCTGGCGGGCGTTGCCGTTGAGAATTGCATCGTAGAGTTGCTGGTTCAGCATCATCGAAATCCCTCGACACTCCGCGCAGAGGACAGAGTGCGCTTGAGCCGGTGCGGCACGGGCAACTCACAAG
>JAKCDN010000202.1 GCA_021841795.1 Acidobacteriota bacterium
TCCGGCGCAGGTTGCCTCCATGCAGGCCGGCCACACCTACCAGGCCTATCTCCGCTCTGAAACGCTACGCGTCGTCAATCCCTATCTGATCCTCGGCGCCGTGGTCCTGTTCTGGGGCATCCTCATCGCCCTCACGCCCTTTCCTCACACGGGCCTCGACTACTCCCGCGACAGCCGCTCCCACGACACATCCAAAAGTCTCTGGAAACGCAAGCACTTTGCCTTTGCCGTCGTGGCACAGTTCCTGTATGTCGGCGCCCAGGTCGGCACATGGAGCTTCTTCATCGGCTATGCCATGCGCTATACCGACCTCACCCAGCGTCAGGCGGGATATTGGCTCACCGGGGTGCTGCTCGCATTCACCGCCGGCCGGTTCTTCTCCACCTGGCTGTTGCGTTTCGTCTCCGGTGCCATGCTCCTCGGCATCTATGCTGCGTTGAACGCCACCATCTGCACCGTCGCCGTGCTCTGGCCCGGGTGGCTCGGCGTCGCTTGCCTCATCGCCGTCAGCTTTTTCATGTCCATCATGTATCCCACCATCTTTGCGCTTGGCGTCAAGGGGTTGGGGCAGCGCACCAAGAGCGGCTCGGCCTTCATCGTCATGGCGATCGTCGGCGGCGCCGCGTTCACTCCCCTGATGGGCATCGCCTCCAGCGTGGCCGCCGGTTATATCATCCCCGCGCTCTGCTTTGTCGGAGTCGCGGTGTATGCCTGGTTCCTCTCCCGGCCCGAACCGGAAGAGCTGCCTGCGTCGGCTCTCTAAGCCGCGCCGCCCGCCGCATCGTTCCCGCTTTGCCTTGGAGCCGCCCTTCGGCAATGTCCGCGCGCGCTTACGCCGCCGTCCATCCTCCGTCGATCGTCAGCATCGATCCGGTCACGAAGGCCGCCTCGTCGCTCACCAGATAGCGGATGGCTGAGGCGACCTCCTCCGGCGTGCCCAGGCGGCCTACTGGCTGCCGTGCCCGCAGTTGGGCCCGCGTCTCTTCCTTGTTGTCCTTGTGGAACTTCTCCAGATATGCCTCCACAAACGGCGTCTGCACCGTGCCCGGGCAAACCGCATTCACCCGCAGCGCCTTCGGGTACTCCGTGGCAAGCTGTCGCGTCATGGCCACAACCGCGCCTTTACTCGTGCAATAGGCAAAGCGCTGCTTGATGCCCACCAGGCCCGACACCGATGCCACGTTCACCATCGCGCCCAGCGCCTCGTGCCGTTCGCTCGCCGCCATCAGCAGCGGCAAAAAACCGCGCGTCATCAGATAGACCGAGCGCACATTCACATTCATCAGCCGGTCGAAGTCCTCCGGCTCCGTGGCCTCAATCGAGCCCACGTGGCCGATCCCCGCGTTGTTCACCAGGATGTCGAGCTGCTTGATCTCCGCCGCCGCCGCCGCAATTGACGCCGCACTGGTCACATCCAGGTGGATTGCCCGGGCGTTGCCCACCGCCTGCGCCAGCGCCTCGGCAGCCGGCAGGTTAATGTCGCCGATCCAGACCGTTGCGCCGGCTCGCGCCAACTCCTTGGCTGTGGCTTCGCCGATGCCGCTGGCGGCGCCCGTGACGAGTGCAATGCGGTGGTCGAGACGGAATGCTTCGGTCATGTCGTTTCCTCGGTTCGATGTGCGGCGAAGTTCGAAGAGTGCGCTGGAAGAATCATCGCCGGTGAGTCTCTGGCCGCCTTCCGGATCTCAGGCCCCGCCGTCCATCCGGATTCTTTGTCCAATTCCCTCGCCGATCGCGAACGCATCCTCCGGCGGCATCTTCGCCGTTCCGTGCATGCCGCTTTTGCGCCGCCAGGGTTTCAGGGCAGTGAGCCGTCACTTCCGCGCGTCCGCCAGCACCTTCAGGTAGGCGCGCGCGGTTTCGGTAATGGTCTCGGGATGTCCCGCATCCACAGCCGCTAGATTCACCAGGTCGCTGCCCACGCCAAGCGCGCGCGCGCCGGCCTTGAGAAAGGCCTCGGCCGTCTGCAGCGTCACCCCGCCCGTCGGGATCACCTTCAAATGCGGAAACGGCGCCAGCAGCGCCTTCAGGTAGCTCGCGCCGCCCACCGCCGAGCAGGGAAAGATCTTCACGTAGTCCGCGCCCGCGTTCCATGCCGTAATCGCCTCGGTCGGCGTCAGTGCCCCCGGGCATGAGACCTTGCCGTTCTTCTTCGTCGCTGCAATCACCTCGGGGTGCAGGCTGGGGCTCACCACAAACTCCGCCCCCGCATCGATCGTGGCCTGCGCCTGTTCGGCCGTGGTCACCGTCCCCGAGCCCAGCAGGAGCTCCTCGCCGAACTGTTTCTTCAGCTCCTTGATCAGGTCGACCGCCCCCGGAACTGTCATCGTGACCTCTACGACCGTCACTCCGCCGGCCATCATGGCGTCGACCACCGCGCGCCCTTGCGCAACGCTCTTCGCGCGTAGCACTGGTATCAGGCCTACGCGCTCGATGATCTCCTGTGTGGTTTCTGGCATATCGTCCTTCCTGGCTGAGGTGATTGTTGTCGCGGAACTGGTAAAGCTGTCTTGCCATCCCCGGCCGCGCAAGCCGCGATTCTTGCGCCCTCGCAGGTTCCGGAATCTCCGGCCGCTCCGGCAGGCCTCGCAATCCCTCGGCTACCGCGCAATCCGCGCCGCGCCGCCCTTGATGATCCGTTCCACCTCCGCCAGCGTCGCCATGCTGGTATCGCCCGGAGTCGTCATCGCCAGCGCCCCGTGCGCCACCCCGCACTTCACCGCCCATTCGATCCCTTTGCCCGCCAGCATCCCGTAGATCAGACCGGAGGCAAAGCTGTCGCCCCCGCCCACGCGATCGTAGATATCCACATCGCGCTGCGGCACATGCACAATCTTGTCCTCATACAGCGCCATCGCGCCCCAGGCGTTGCGGCTGGCCGTCTGCGCCGTGCGCAGCGTGCTGGCCACAAGCTTCACGTTCGGATACGCTGCCGCCACTTCGCGCAGCATCTCCTCATAGCCCGCAATCGGCAGTTCGGCAAAATCTTCGCTCACGCCCTTGATGGCAATCCCGAGCATGGCTGAGAAATCCTCTTCATTCCCCAGCAGCACGTCTACCTTGCGCACGATCTCCCGGTTCACCTCCTGCGCCTTCGCCTTCCCGCCAATCGACTTCCAGAGCGAGTCGCGAAAATTCAGGTCGTAGGAGATTGGCGTGCCATATTTGCGCGCGGCATCCATCGCTTCCACCGCAACTTCGGCCGTCGATGCCGACAGCGCCGCAAAGATGCCGCCCGTATGCATCCAGCGCGAGCCGTTCTTCGCGCCCAGAATGCTCTCCCAGTCGAAATCGCCCGGCTTCACCTGGCTGATGGCCGTATGACCGCGGTCCGAGCAGCCCGCCGCCGCCCGCACTCCGTAGCCCCGCTCGGTAAAATTCAGCCCGTTGCGCACCGTCCGACCCACCCCGTCGTACCCCGCCCAGCGGATCAGCGACGTGTCCACGCCGCCCTGCAGCATCAAGTCCTCCACCAGCCGGCCCACGGGATTATCGGCCAGCGCGGTCGCTACCGCCGCGCGCAGCCCAAAGCAGCGCCGCAGCCCGCGGGCCACGTTGTACTCGCCTCCGCCCTCCCATACCTGGAATTGGCGCGCGGTGTGGATCCGCATCTCTCCCGGATCGAGGCGGAGCATGACTTCGCCGAGACTCAGGCAGTCCCAGCGGCGGCTGGTGTCGGGAATGGAAAGTGGTTTCATGGTCAAACATTACTCTAGCGCACAGGGGCCGCTGCGGTCAGTGCGCGCGCCCCCGGTGCCAGGGCCATCGCATTTCAAGCTATGTGATGATTTTGCTTTGCAAGGGCACGGCTTTCAGCCATGCCGCAGACTCATGCTATGGATATGTCTGGCCTTCAGGCCCTGCGGGATGGGGTTCAATCCTCAAAGCATCCCTCAGAGGCTAAAGCCGGGACGGATTTTGCGCCTTGCTTCCGGCGCGGCTGAAAGCCGTGCCCTTGCAAAGCTGATCCTGCTCGCAGTGCAAAATCCAAATGCGATGGCCCTGCCCCCAGGGCCACAGCGCGCGCCCTGGCGGGAGTTGCCACCACCGGCAGGTGCTCACGATCCCTCGCGGTGCGCATCATGTACGCTAAGTATGTTTGCACCTTGGCTGCGCGCCTCCGATCGCCGCGCGATCGCAGGCTGAATCGTGCGCGTACAGCCGCTGGGAGGATGTTTTGACGGGCTTGGATTTTTTTGATTTGAGCGGCCGTGTCGCCGTCGTCATTGGTGGAACCACCGGCCTCGGCCGCGAGATTGCGCTCGGCTACGCCGCCGCCGGTGCCGATGTCGTCGTAAGCTCCCGCCGCGGCGCTCAGGTGGAAGCCGTAGCCGCTGAGATCGAGGCCCTCGGCCGCCGTACCCTGCGCCTCGCCAGCGATGTCATGGACCGCGATTCCCTGCAGCGCCTCCACGACGCCGTCCTTGCCGCCTTCGGCAAGGTTGACATCCTGGTCAACGCCGCCGGCCTTACCAAAAAAATGCCCACACTGGAAGCCGACGAAGCCGAATGGTCGAAGATTGTCGAAACCAATCTCACCGGAACCCTGCGCGGCTGCCAGATCTTTGGCCGCTCCATGGTTGCCGCGCGCTACGGCCGCATCATCAACCTCTCGTCTATGACCGCCTTTCGCGGCTTCTATCAGGTGGCGCCCTACGCCTCCAGCAAGGCCGCCGTCAGCGCCCTCACCCGCACCCTCGCCATTGAGCTCGCGGAGACCGGCGTCAACGTCAATGCTCTCGCCCCCGGCCTCTTTCCCACCGACATGAGCCTGCCGCTCATTGAAGGCACGCCGCGCGGCAATGAGATGCTGATGCGCTCTCCCATGCACCGCTTCGGGAAAGGACGCGAGATCGTCGGCCCCGCCATCTTTCTCGCCTCCCAGGCCGCTGCCTTTGTCACCGGGCAGGTCATCGTCGTCGATGGCGGCTATCTGGTCAGCGGCGTAAACTGCTGACAAACGCGGAGCAGTACATCCCGAGGAGGCCCGCATACGATGGCGGAAGCTCGCAAACTGCGCATGGCAATGGTCGGTGGTGGGCCGGGAGCGTTCATCGGCCCTGTCCATCGCCTCGCCGCCGAACTTGACGCCGGAATCGAGCTCGTCGCCGGCGCTTTTTCGCACTCGGCCGAGCGTTCCCGCCAGGCCGGCGCCGGTTACCGCATCGATCCTGCGCGTGCCTATCCTGACTACCGGCAGATGTTCGAGGTCGAGCGCCGCCGTCCCGACGCCATCGACTTCGTCTCCATCGTCACTCCGAATCATCTCCATCTGCCCGTGGCCCTGGCCGCGCTCGACGCCGGCATTCCCGTCATGAGCGACAAGCCGGCGACGGCAACTTACGAGCAGGCGCTTCAGCTTGAAGCCGCCGTGCGCAAAAGCCGCCTGCCCTACGGCCTCACCCACACCTACGCCGGTTACGCCATGGTGCGCCAGGCCCGCGCTCTCTGCGCCGCGGGCAGCCTGGGAGCCATCCGCAAAGTGGCTGTCGAGTACTTTCAGGGCTGGCTGAGCGGTCCGCTCGAGGACTCGGGCCACAAGCAGGCCGCCTGGCGCACCGATCCCGCCCGGAGCGGCGCTGGCGGCGCTATCGGCGACATCGGCACCCATGCCTTTCATCTGCTCGAATACATCAGCGGTCTCCAGGTCACGGCTCTCAACGCCAGCTTGCGCACCGTGGTTCCCGGCCGCCGCCTCGACGATGACTGCAGCGCCTTCCTGCGCTTGAGCAACGGCGCTGAAGGCACCCTGGCATGCTCGCAGATTGCCGCCGGCGAGATGAACGAGATGCATCTGCGCATCTATGGCGAAAAAGGCTCGCTCGCCTGGCGCCAGCAGGACCCGAACCGCCTGATCGTCAAATGGATCGACCGGCCCGAAGAGATTCAGCATGCCGCCATGAATTATCTAAGCGGCGACGCCCTCGCCGTGGCGCGCGTCCCCGCCGGCCATCCCGAAGGATATCTTGAGGCCTTCGCCGTTCTCTATCGCGAGTTCGCCGGCGCGCTCGCGGCCTGG
>JAKCDN010000203.1 GCA_021841795.1 Acidobacteriota bacterium
CCCGCGGCCTGCAGAGCGTCGAACCCTACAGCTTCGACTCGTACTTCGGCGCCCGCGTGCTGCAGAGCAACCTTGGCCAGTCGGGACCGGGTTCAGTGCCCCTCATCGCCTACGTCCTCGGCGGAAAGGGCAACGGCAGTGGAGCGCCTCCGCTCTATCAGCCTCAATATAGAAACTTTGCTCCCCACATCGGCTTTGCCTGGAACCCCGGATTCGATAAGAAGATGGTCATCAATGGCAGCGCTAGCATCAGCTATGATCGCACCGTCATCAACGCCATCCAGGGCGCTCAGGACGTCGACTCCTATCTCTTCCAGCAGACCAAAGGCAACACGTATGGAACGCAGGGCGACCCCTACGACTCCCTCAAAAACAATGCCCGCCTCGACGCCAACAACCAGATCTCGACCGTGACCCTCACTCCGCCTGCATCACCGCGGCCGCCCTACCAGCCTTTCACCAGTGCGAGTCTCTGCGCCAATTACAATTACTCGCCCTGCGGCCTGCAGGAAGGTCTGGCCTTCAACACCACGATCGATCCCACGCTGCAAACACCCTACAATATCAACTTCAACTTCGGGATCCAGCGCCAGATTCCCTGGGACATGGTCCTCAAGCTCAACTATGTCGGTCACCTCGGACGCAAACTCCTGGCCCAGGAAGACGCCAACCAGGTGCTCGACTTCGTTGATCCGGTTTCGGGCGAACTCTACTCCACTGCCTTTGCCTCGCTGATCACTCAGACCCGGCAAGGTATCGCGCCGCAAAACATGACCGTGCAGCCCTGGTTTGAAAACGTCGTTAGTCCCTCTTTCCAGTCCGCGACCAACTGCGCATTTACCACCAACACCGCTTGCCTCGCGGCAGGCATCAGCGGCTATATCTTCAACGGAGACTTCGGCGACTTTACCCAATCCATCTCGCCCTATGTCCCCGCCAACGTAGGATCGGCGGCCCAGTTCTCTGAGAACACCTTCTTTGATAGCGCAGGTTTCTCAAACTACGACGCCCTGCTGCTCGTTCTGCAGAAGAATATGTCGCACGGCATCCACTTTGACTTCAACTACACGTGGTCGCACTCCATCGACAACGTCTCCTTCTTTGCCAACTCCGCGGGCGATACGGGCATCGGCGGAATCGGTCTGGTGTGCGACGCCATTCGCCCCCGCGAGTGCCGCGCCAGCTCTGACTTCGACTCCCGCCACTACATCACCTCGGATGCTACCTATGAGCTCCCATTCGGCCGCGGAAGAATGTTTGCTGCGACCGTCCCCCACTGGATGGACGTAATGATCGGCGGCTGGGATCTGAGCGGTGTCGGTTCATGGCATACAGGCTATCCGTGGTCCGGCGCCTCCAATGCCTTCGTCGCCAGCTACTCCAACGATGCGCCGCCCATCTTCATTGGCAGCAATCGTGCAGCCATCGCAACCGGCGTCCATAAACTGTCGGGAGGCGGAGTCAGTTCCTTCGCCAACGCTGCACTTGCAGCCTCGCAGTTTGAAGGCCCTGTCGCATTCCAGATCGGACCTCGCAATAGCTTCCGCGGCCCCGGATTCTTCAACGCCGACCTTGGCCTGGCAAAGGACTTCCCCATCACCCCTGAGCGGGTGAGCCTGAAGTTCCGCGCCGATGCCTTCAATGCTTTCAACCACCCCAGCTTCCAGAACCCGCCGGAGAATGCCTTTAATGGCTACGACGCGCAGGACTATCAGCGGGGAGCCGGATTCGGCGCGATGTACTTCACCGTAAGCCCATCCGGCAATAACAACTCCGGCGCTCGCGTGGTGCAGCTCTCGCTCCGCCTGGAGTTCTGACCCGGCTCTCAATTCAAATCAGAATCACAAAAATGGGACCGCCTCGGCGGTCCCATTTTTGTCCTCTCGGTTAAAACCAATACTCTATCCGCCGAAATCCGTTCCCGGAAATCAGCGCGTGCTTTTCTTCTTTGCCACTGAACCGCCCTTCACGGACCGTGTAGCTCTCGCGGTCTTCCGCGGCGGCGCAACTTTCTTTGCCGCTTTCTTGATAGACTCCGTTCCCGCGCCTGGCTTCTTCGCCTTTGCCTTCGCAGCCGGCTTCGCTGCCGAGGCCCGCACTCGAACTGCCGCCTTCTCTCGTGCCGCGCGTGTCTTGTCGGCAAGCGCCGTCTTCAACTCCGCGTCGAACTCATCGGGCGTCAGCGGGCGCGCTGACTTGCGCAGCCGCTCGATGTCGTAAAAGGCCCGCCGCTCCGCCAGAAATACGTGCACCACAAAGTCCACGTAGTCCAGCAAAATCCATTCGCCGTTCCGGCGGCCTTCCACAGCCTGGGCGTATGCGCCGAACTCCCGCTTCAGGCGCAGCTCAATCTCGTCGGCAATGGCGACAGCTTGACGATCGTTACTGGCCGAAGTCACCAGAAAGAAGTCGCTCAAGCCCGAGTCCGCGGGATCAAGTTCCAGAATGCGCGTGTCGACGCCTTTTTTATCTTCGCAAGCCGCGGCTGCGGCTTGAACCATCTTCCGTGTTAGCTTCTGCGCTGGGGTCAGTTTCATGCGGTCGTGCATTCTCCAGCTTTTATCGTAGCTGTCCGGTTCGGCGGCGGGCAAGAAGGAAGAACGAAAGTTGGCCCATCCGTACCTGCGCCGCCCATCCTACCCGCTCGCTCTCCCGCAAGTTGCAGACAGCATCCTACGCGCGATAAAGCTCGTGGCGGACAATATAGTCGCGAACCGCCGCGGGCAATCGATTGCCTCCGGCAGCCGCATCGTCCGCGGCCGACTCAAGCTGTGCGCGAATCTCTGAGGCGCTGATCTCCACGTGCAATCCGGCCAGCACGTGCACTGTCGCTCGGTCCCCGGCTTCACTCCGCAGGGAAAAACCGCGCACCGCAACCCCTGCCGCACATCTCTCCGCTTCGGGCGCCGGCTCAAACACCAGGCCGGGTGGCAGCGCCTCCTGCAGACCCTCAAGCGCCTGCCCGGGACGCGCCGCCACAATCAACTGGGCTACAAATGGAATCTCTGCGGCGCGCCGCCAGTGGCGCAGTCCCATAAACGAGTCCGCACCCATCAGGCAAAAAAGCGCGCTTCCCGGCGCAAGCTGCCCGCGCAGGCCTTCCAGCGTCTCAATCGTATAGTTGGGCGCCATGCGCAGCCGGGAACCGGCGCCTTCTATCCAGCCTCCTGCGTCACGCGATTCCTGCTCGGCAGGCGGTTTGGGAGCATCGATGCGAGAAACCTCAAACCCTGGCTCGCCTGCGATCGCAAGCCGCGTCATCTCCACTCTGTCTTCAAAGCTTGCGCAGGCGCCGTCCCGCTTCAGTGGCTGCATCCCTACGGGAGCAAACAGCACCGTATCCAGCGCGAACGCCGTTCTCGCCGCGCGCGCCACTGCCAGATGACCCAGGTGCGGCGGATCGAAACTGCCCCCGAAAAATGCCACGCGCGAACCGTGGCGCCACCGCTCCGCCTCCGTTGGGGCCGTGCCGGCATCGCGCTGCAGCAGCTTCATGGCTCCATCCTACAGCCTCTGCGGCTCCGCTCGGCCGCGCCGCTGTCTGTTCTTCCGGCAGCCAGTCCTCGGTTTAGAATCAGGGGGGATAAGGATTTCTCTGATCCACCTCGCTATGCGCTATCTCATCGTAATTCTCGCCCTGGCCGGCATCGTTGTGTCTTCGTTAGCCCTGCCCCTTCATTACTCCACCACGACTGCGCCCTGTGACATCAATGCCCACTGGGATTGCGGCATCGTGAACCGCAGCAGCTTTTCTGTGATTGCCCACATCCCCGTCGCCATCCTGGGCATCGCTGGATACCTTGGGCTCGGCTGCCTCGGCTTTGCCCGCTGGCGCTTCGCAACCTTCCTGGCGGCATCTCTCGGATTTCTCTTTGCCTTTCGCCTTTCCATGATTGAGCAATATGGCCTCGGCGTCTGGTGTCTCTATTGCGCCATCTCGCAGGCAATTATTGCCCTGATCCTCTTGCTCAGCCTGGCCTGGTTCGCCGCCGAGTACCTCTCGCTCCGGCGTCTTGCAAAGGCAGCCCGGGCGCTCTAGCTCTCCGTCGTCTTCCACGCTTCCTCGGCCCGGTGTTTAAGAGACGGACGCCGCTCCGCTGCGTCGGTGCCTCATTCCGCTCCCCATCGGCTTACATATCCGTCTGCCGGGTTGATAAACTGAATCTATCGGCATGATCAGGAAATGGTACGCGCGCTGGATGTACGCCTGGGAGACGCGGCTCACTACGCGCGACGAAAATCGCGTCGTGAGGCCGCTCGAATGGGGCTTTGAGTGGATCGTCCCATTCCTTCAAGCGCACGGCTTCCACTCGGCCATTCCCGGGCCTGAGGTTCAGCGGGACCAGGCCGCCGCTGAAGCGGCTATGGTGCGCATCAATCAGCTCCTCATTGGCCACAGCAGCTCTTTTTTTGGCTACCAGCGCCCCGCGGACTTCCGCCTTGAGCACCGCTATCCACAGCTATATCCCACCAATGTGCGGCCTGAAACCCTCGCCAGAGACGCGGAACTCAAGCAGCAAGCCACCCAGGGTACGCTTGAACGCGCGCAATTCCTCCGCTTTACCTCTCCGGAGCGGACTCCCTATCCGGAAAATGACGCAGTCAACGCGCGCTGGTATCCGGCCCCCGAGCATAAGGATCCGGCGCGGCCCAAACAGGCCATCGTCGTGCTGCCGCAGTGGAACGCTGACGGGTTCAGCCACAATGCCCTGTGCGCGCTCTTTAATCGCATGGGAATCTCGGCGCTGCGGCTCTCCAAGCCCTATCACGATATCCGCCGCCCGGCGGAGCTGGAGCGTTCCGACTACGCCGTCAGCGCCAACATCGGCCGCACCATCTCAGCCTGCCGCCAGGCCGTCGTTGATATTCGTTGCTGTCTCGACTGGCTCGAAGAGCAGGGCTACGAACACTTTGGCGTTCTCGGCACCAGTCTTGGTTCTTGCTACGCCTACCTTGCCAGCGCGCACGATCCGCGCATCAGGGTCAATGCCTTCAACCACGCATCCACCGCCTTTGGCGATGTGGTCTGGACCGGGCAATCTACGCGCCACATCCGCCAGGGGCTTGAAGATGCCGGCCTCACCCAGCAACGTCTGCGTACCGTGTGGTCCTCCATCAGTCCCGTCAGTTATTACGATCGCTTCTCCGGCCCTGCCGCGGATGGTGCTTCAAAAAATGCCCTTCTCGTCTACGCCAACTACGACCTCACCTTCCCGCGAGAGTACTCTCTCAAGGTAGTCGACGCTTTTCGCGCCTCCGGTGTCCGGCACGAGGTGCGCGTCCTGCCCTGCGGTCACTACACCACCGGCGAATCACCCTACAAATTCATTGATGGCTGGTATATGGGTTCGTTTGTCTACCGCGCATTTAAAGCGCTGCGCGAAACAGGCATGCACAGTCCCCGTACCGATGCGGAAACCCCGGATCGCGTCGCGGAAGAAGCCCTTACCCGCTGAATCCCACCCCAGACCCGTCTGCGGTCCCTCGGCAACTCTCGGCTCAATCCAGTCGCCTGAAGTCAGATATCCAGAGGCATAGCACCCTGCTGTGCAATTCCTGTGGAAGTTCCCCAAAGTGGAAAACTTGGGGCAATTAACCGTGCAACACTTTGCGCAATATCCTCAAGATAAAAAACCAAACTGTTGATTCTAAACAAACTCTGTTTGGCACGTAACGTGCCAATAGCTAGGTCAAGTACGCGTGTACGCACTGCGTATTGTCGTCTCTGTTTTCGTTCGGATTTGCGCTTCATCCGGTTTAGCCCTCAGGGCCTTTTCATTCAGACTTGTTGAGTTCTTGCTCGGGAGTCTGAAAGTGTCGGTTCTTCGGTAAAGACGGTTCAAGCGTAAGTAAAACCAAGAATTGCCCGTCCAGGGCCAAGCCACAGTTCGACCGCCCGCAAGGGTGAATCCAGGAGGTTTTACACTACATGAAGAAGCTTCTTTTGGCAGTATTAGCAACCGTAGCCTTGGCAGCCGTGCCATATGCAAAGGCCACGCCGGTCACGCCCTA
>JAKCDN010000204.1 GCA_021841795.1 Acidobacteriota bacterium
GCGCACAAACCCATCGGACTGATCCTTTCCGGCGGCCCCTCGTCGGTCTACGATGCCGACGCGCCCGCCGCCGATCCCGCCGTGCTCGCGCTCGGCCTGCCCACGCTCGGCGTATGCTACGGGCTGCACTTTATCGTGCATCACCTCGGCGGCAAGGTGCGCTCCGCGCCCAAGCGCGAATATGGCCACGCCCAGGTCGAGATCGAAGACAGCGCATCCCCGCTCTTTGCCGCGCTGCCCCCCTCGATCGCGGTCTGGATGAGCCACGGTGACGAGGCCGAGCGGCTGCCCGAGGGCTTCCGTCGCGTGGCCGTCTCCTCAAATGCGCTCGCCGGCATCGCCAACGATCGGAAAAAAATCTGGGCCGTGCAGTTCCACCCTGAAGTCCACCACACGCCGCTCGGCCCGCAGCTCATCGCCAACTTCCTCAAGATCTGCGGCGCGCGCGGCGACTGGACGCCGGCCCACTTCATTGAAACCACCGTCGCCTCCATCCGCCAGAAGGTCGGCTCCGGTCACGTCATCTGCGGCCTCTCCGGGGGCGTCGATTCCTCCGTCGCCGCCATGCTCGTGCACAAGGCCATCGGCGATCAGTTGACCTGCATCTTCGTCAACAACGGCGTCCTGCGCAAAAACGAGTTCCAGAGCGTCCAGAAAAATCTTCGTGACAAGCTCGGCCTCAATATCGTCGCCGCCGACGCCGGCCTCCGCTTCATGCACAAGCTCGCCGGGGTCACCGACCCCGAAAAAAAACGCAAGCTCATCGGTGCGGAGTTCATCGCCGTCTTCGACGACGAGGCCCAACGCATCGAGCAGCAGACCGGCAAGGTCGATTGGCTGGTGCAGGGAACTCTTTACCCTGACGTCATCGAGTCCTCCAGCGTCAAGGGCCCCAGCCAGACCATCAAGAGCCACCACAACGTCGGCGGACTGCCCGAGCGCATGAAGCTCAAGCTCATCGAGCCTCTCCGCGACCTCTTCAAAGACGAGGTCCGCCGCATCGGCCGCGACATGGGTATGCCCGAGGAGTTGCTGAGCCGCCAGCCGTTTCCCGGCCCCGGCCTTGCCGTCCGCATCCTCGGCGAGGTCACTCCCGAACGCGTCGCCCTGCTCCAGGAGGCTGACGATATCGTCGTCTTCGAGATCAAGGCCGCCGGCCTCTACACCAAAATATGGCAGAGCTTCGCCGTCCTGCTCCCCGTCATGAGCGTCGGCGTCATGGGCGACCAGCGCACCTACGCCTACACCTGCGCCATCCGCGCCGTGCACTCTGAAGACGGCATGACCGCCGACTGGACCCCGCTCCCCTACGAGCTCCTTCAGCGCATCTCCAACCGCATCGTCAATGAGGTGCGCGGCATCAACCGCGTCGTCTACGACATCACGTCCAAGCCCCCCGGCACCATCGAGTGGGAGTAGCCGGCCGTCACCGCCGGAGCGCGTCTTTGCTCCCAGCTCCAGCGGCGCCTTCCGCCGCCATCATTCTTCTCGATCGCGGAATGCCGGGCTCCCGCCGCGTGCCCGGTCGCGCGGCGCGGTTTTCCTCAGCGTCCGCCCTGCGCAGCCTTCGCGAAGTGGAATACGCACCTGACCGTGTGTGTCGCCGCATCCGGCTTTACGTCGTACGTCGTCACCTCGCTCTGCATCCACTTCGACAGCGTTCTGTCCTTCTTCTGCGCCGCCGCCGCAAAGCCCGACACGTAGCTTTCGTCGAAAGTCTCGCCCGCCGTCAGCCGCCACTGGCGCGTCAGCCGCGCCGCCATCGCCGCAGGTGCGCCTTCAAACTCCACCGCTCCCATCTGGTAAACCGTCCCCGGCGCAACCTCCACGCTGTAATTCACAATGTGCGTGTTCTCGTTGAAGGCCGCATGGGGAGTCACCGCGCAATCCAGATATCCCCGCGCATGATAGGCGTCCCGCACCGCCAGCACATACAGGTCCAGCGGCCTGCCTGAGCCTTTCGGGTACTTCGACAGCACCTTCTGCACCTCCGCCCGCGAAACCAGCGCATCCGTCGGATAGTCGATCGCGCCCAGCTTGTAGATCCCGCCTTCCTTCACCGCCACCGAATAGGGAATCGCAATGGCCTGGTCTGAGACCTGCGGCGGTCCGTTCCGCGCCACCTCGACCTCAACGGCTGCGTAATCCTGGTCCCGGTAGAGCTCCTCGAACGCGCGCTGCAATCCCGCCGCCGTATTCTCCGTGTCGAATCCGTTTCCCGTCTGGCCGGCAACCAGGGCGTTCACCTTGCCCTGCATCGCTGCCGATACCCCGGTCACCTGAATGTCGCCAATCCGCACCGGTGGCGCGGCGATCGAGAAGTCCATGGCCGTAATCTTTTGCGGGCCCAGGCCGCTGGTCACCTCCGCCTTGACCTCCGCCTTCACGCCCTCGGCCGCCAGCATCTGTTCCAGCGCCTGCCGGATGCCGTTCAGCACCGATCCGCTGGCGGGCGCCAGCCCGTGATACAGCGGGCACTGCGCCTGCAGCTTGGCCTCCAGTTCCTTGTCCCAGGCCAGCGGCAGATTGTCCAGATGGATAGGGAAAAGCTGCGTCGCCGGCGTCAGCGTGAACAGCAGCCCCTTCCGGTCGGTCGTATACTTCACCACCGCGAACATTCCGGTGTCGTTCAACTGCCGCGCGCGCGCCTTCACCTCGGCCGCCGTCAGGCGCGTCCCTGCCTTCACCCCCGCAGCCGCAAGCAACTCCGCCTCCGCGTACTGCGGCGCGCCGGCGAAGCGGATCGCCGGGCCCGGGCTGCTCCGGTGCGTGGGAGAGCTCTTCTTCTGCGCCTGCAGACAAACCGCGCAAAGCAGAAATAGGGCAATCAGTCGAGACGGTCTATGCATGCTCCACTCAGCCTAACAAACCCGTTGCACTCGCATGCTGCGGTTGCACATGCTCCCATGGCCGGTAGCCGTCTCGAACCGTCCTGGGTCGCGGTGTCGCTGCGAAGCGCGCCTCTTTTCAGACCTCATGATGCCGGGCGATCGGTCTCGCGCGCTTCGCCCCGGACCCGCGCGGCGTCACCCACTACACTGGAGGAAAGAAGGCACCAGAGAGACCCATCATGACGACTTCCTCGCTTCCTCTGTCCCCGTTTGGCATTCATCCGGAGATCTCCCTGCGCCCCTGGGGCTTCCGCGACCTCCGCCCCTGGTACGATCTCGTAGCCCAGGGCGACCCTATCGGCGAGATCTGGCTCACCGGCGACGCCTGCCGGGTTGCCACCGGCCCGCATGCCGGCAAGCGCCTCGACGCGCTCTTTGCCGAAGCCCACCAGGCCCTGCTCGGCAGCCATGCCCCCGCGCCGGCCTCGCCGCTGCTCATCAAGGCCATCTTCGCCTGCGAAAAGCTCAGCGTACAGGTGCACCCCGACGACAAAATGGCGCAAAAATACGGCGATGCCCGCGGCAAAACCGAGTGCTGGTATGCTCTCGACGCCCAGCCCGGCGCACAGGTCGCCGTCGGCGTCAAACCCGGCGTCACGCTCGCGCAAATCGAGCAGCAGATTCACGACGGCACGCTCGAATCCAGCCTCAACACCCTGCCCGTCCACGCCGGCGATCTGATCTTTGTCGATGCCGGAACCATCCATGCCATCTGGCCCGGCGCCATCCTCCTTGAAACCCAGCAGAACTGCGACCTTACCTACCGCATGTTCGACTACGGCCGCCCCCGCGAGCTGCACATCGCCAGATCCCTTGAGGCCACCCGGCTCACCACCCGCGCCGGCAAAATCCCGCCCCGGCTCCTCGACGACCGCACCCTCCTCATCGATGTCGAGTACTTCCGCGTCGAGCGGATTCCGGTGCAGGGCAGCCGCTCCAGCGCAAGCCTCCGCGGCGGCTCGCCTCCGGGGCTCGCCTATCTCTTTGCCGCGGCCGGCGCAGGCAGCCTCGTCTCGCCGGCCTTCGAGCCCATCCCCCTGCCCACTCGCGGCATCGTTGCCGTCCCCGCGCTCTCCCCTGACTTCGTCCTGGAAGACGCCGGAGCTCCCGGACAGAGCCTCGACCTCATCCGCATCACTCCAAACTGGCCGCGTTAAGGCCGCCGGACGGCGGCACTCCATGGTCTTCCTGCGCCCGCCGCCGGCCGGCCCAACCGTCCCGCCGCCAGGAAACTTTTCCTTCAAATTTGTGTCTTATAAGGTAACTGGCACGGGGGCGGATCCATCTAAACTCATAGGCGCCCGGTCAGAGCTCGGTCCGTGGTTCCCGCGCGTCGCTGCGCGGGTCGTGATGAATCGCGGCCGTTGAGGAGAGATGGCAATGATGGGTATCCTGCTGAAGAAGACGTTTCGTCCGCTCCTGGCCTCTGCCGGAGCGGTCATGTTCTGTGCTGCCGCGGCCCTGGCTCAAACCTCCGCCACGTCCCCGGCTCCGTCTTCCACGACGCCGGCGGTCCGCTCGGACGGGCAGATCGAAATGGATGTGGTCCATGCCCTCGATGCGGCGCCCTCGCTTAAAAACGACCTCATCACAGCCGCCACCATCGAGAGCGAAGTCACCCTTTCAGGAACCGTCTCCTCCGACGCCTCCAAAAAACTGGCGGAGTCCATCGTCGCGGGCGTCAGTGGCGTCACCAAGGTGCACGATAATTTGAAGGTCGGCGATCCCACCGCCGCCGCCCAGACCTCTGAACCCTCGCCCAGCGACGAGGGGATGCCCGGCCAGGATCAGTCCCAGCAGGACATGTCCGGCCTGCCCCCGTCCGGACCCTCGGCCCAGTCCTATCCCGGCCAGCCGCCGCTTCAAAACCAGCCTCCCGACGCTCAGCAGGGCCCCTATTCGCAGTCGCGGCCCCCGTATCAGAGCCCCCAGCAGTACGCGCAGGCTCCTCAGTCCTACCAGCAGCAGTATCCTCCGACCCCCAACTACCAGCCGGCCACCGGACCGGTCACTTTGCGTCCCGGCACCCTCCTGCAGCTCCGCACCAGTGAGCCTGTCGATAGCAAGCACGCGCAGCCCGGACAGCCCGTGCAGTTCCTCGTGATTCAGGACGTCACCATGGGTGGTGTCCTCGCCATTCCGCGCGGCGCCGTCGTCCACGGCGTCGTCACTGACAGCAAGAACGTCGGCTCCGGTCAAATGGCCGGCAGCTCTTCGCTTGCCCTCACGCTCACCTCGCTCGACCTTGGCGGCCACAACTACCCCATTCAGGCCGATGAGTTCCGCGTCAAGGCCCCGAACAAGGCTGGACAGACCGTCGGCAGCGCCCTGACCGGCGGTATCCTCGGCACCATGATCGGCTGCATCGTCGGTCGTGGCGTCGGCTGCGCCGTCGGCGCCGGCGCCGGAGTCGCCGCTGGTACCGCTGCCGGTACTGTCGCACCCGGACCCCGGGCCTGGATTCCTGCCGAAGCCCTCGTCACCTTCCATCTCGCGGCCCCGGTCACCGTTGATCCCGTCAGCCCCCAGGAAGCCCAGCGCCTCGCCCAGGGGCTCTACCCCGGCGGGCCCGCACTCTACCGCCGCTCCCCCAACGTGCAGCCTTACTACGGTTACGGCTACGCCCCCATGCCCTACGGCTATCCGGCGCCTTTCTATCATCCCTATGTCATGATGGGCGGGGCCTACTACTGGCGCTGATTCAGCGCCAGTAGCAGGGGGCGCGGTACAGACATACCCGCCTGCCCCGCGCCCGGTCTGCGTCGCGGGTCCGCGTACTTTGCGGCGCGGCCTCTGCCGCTTCGCCGTCGTCTATAATTGCAGAGTCGCAACGCAGCGAAAATTGCGCACCGCAGCGCCATGGCTTCCGGCTCAGCTGCTGTTTTTGCCGGCCATGCGCGGCCCCGGTGCGCGTAGAGAGTTGAAGGTCCAGTTCCATCCATGATTCGTTTTCTGCAATCGGACAATCGCATCACCAAAGCTCTGTTCGTCGTTGTCATTGGCGCAGCCTCCGTGGCCATGGTGGTTTATCTCATCCCCGGCCTCACCGGCGCCGGCGCCGCCGCCCCTGATACCTA
>JAKCDN010000205.1 GCA_021841795.1 Acidobacteriota bacterium
GCCGGCATCATGAATCAGGTAGATCAGCGCCTTTCCCTCCACTGGCAGCGCCGGCCCGTGTTGCGTGCGGTCCAGATTCACCTTGAAGCTGATGTTTGCCGGACCGCAGGCCGCTGCCAGCCGCGGGTGGTCCTGATGCTGGTTCCACCGCGCGGGCTGCTGCGCCCATGCGCACGCCGACAGACACAAAATAACCAACGCAACTCGCATCCTCAGTCTTCCTGAACCTCGCGATCCTGTGCTGCTGTCAATGATGCTCTGCCTCTGCGCAGATTGTGTCACGAACCCTGAAGAACGGCGCCCGAAGCCTGCTGCAGCGCTCCGGCCGCCGTTGCTCAAAGACCGATCCCGCGGCTATGCGTAGATCCCGCGCTGCTTGATCGTGTACGCCACGCGGTCGATCGCCAGCATGTAGGCGGCGATGCGGTTATTCACGCCGTGCGCCTCGGCATACCGCACCACGTCGTCAAAGCTGTCCCGGAGGATCGTCTCCAGTTGCTCGTTCACCTGGGCCTCCTTCCAGAAGTAACCCTGGCGATCCTGCACCCATTCGAAGTAGCTCGCCGTCACCCCGCCGGCATTCGACAGAATATCGGGAACAATAAACACCCGCTTCTCCGCCAGAATCTCGTCGGCCACCGCGGTGGTCGGGCCGTTTGCGCCCTCCACCACGATCTTCGCCTTGATCTTGTCCGCATTGCGGCTGGTGATCACGTTCTCGGTCGCGGCCGGAATCAGAATCTCGCAGTCCGACACCAGCAACTCTTCGCTCGGCATGGCCTCGGCGCCGCGGAAACCCAGAATGGTGTTGTTCCGATACTTGTACTCCAGCAGCTGATGGATGTCGATGCCGTTCGGGTTGAACAGCCCGCCCTCCCGCTCCGCGATGCCGATAATCCTGTAGCCGCGCTCCTGCATCAGACGCGCCGCGTTCGATCCCACGTTGCCGAAGCCCTGGATGATCACCCGGCAGCCCTCGATCGGCATATTCAGATACCGCAGGCTCTCGTCGCACACCACGCGCACGCCGCGCCCGGTGGCCTCCACGCGCCCCTGCGATCCGCCCAGGTTGGTCGGCTTGCCCGTTACCACCGCCGTCACCGTCTGCCGCATGTGCATGGAGTAGGTGTCCATGATCCATGCCATGGTCTGCTCGTTGGTATTCACGTCGGGCGCCGGCACGTCTTTCTCCGGCCCGATGAACTCGATGATCTCGGCCGTGTAACGCCGCGTCATCCGCTCCAGCTCCCCCCGGCTCATGGTTCTCGGATCGCAGATGACGCCGCCCTTGGCTCCGCCGAACGGTATGTTCACCACCGCGCACTTCCACGTCATCCAGCTCGCCAGCGCGCACACCTCATCCAGCGTCACGTCCGGCGCGTAGCGGATGCCGCCCTTGCACGGCCCCCGCGCAATGTTGTGCTGTACGCGGAAGCCCGTGAACATATCGATGGTGCCGTTATCCAGCGTCACCGGAAAATGCACGATGATCTCGCGCGAAGGCGAGCGCAGCACCTTCCACAGTCCCTCGTCCAGATTCAGTTTCCGCGCGGCAAAATCGAACCGCGCGTTTTGCGCCTCCCAGGGATTGATCTCCTGGTCCAGCGAAATATTGGGGGATCCAGTTGCCATAGCTTTCTCCATCTCCTGCCGCCCATCGGGTTGCTCGAAGCGTTCCTGCTGCTCCGATTCTCCGGCATTCCCATTCGGGATTGCGCGGTCGCGACGCCGGCCTGCGCCCCGGCTTGTCCATCCCCGGCGGCGCGTTGGCAGCCATCGCGACTGCCCACAAACCCAAACCTCAGTGAGTCTAGGCCCGTTGCCGTTCTGCGTCAAGCCGCGCCGCATCGTCCCCGGAGCGCCTCGCAGCGTTCCTTCCCGATGCCGGCGTCCGTTCCTGATTCGGAGCTTCCCCTGTCCGCACTGCTGTCCGGCACGTTCCCGCCACCAGTTACACTGAACCTGTGAACGCCTCTTCCCGCCAAGCCCAACCCTCGCGCAAGGACTTCCTCGCCCTGGCCAGGAACCATACCCTCGTGCCTGTCTGCCGCACCCTGATGGCCGATCTCGAAACCCCGGTTTCGGCCTTTCTCCGTGCCGCCTGGACCCAGCGCGAGTGCTTCCTTCTGGAGTCGGTCGAAGGCGGCGAACAGGTGGGCCGCTACACCTTCATCGGCTTCACCCCCTTCAAGCGCATCACCGCCCGCGGCCGCCGCATCACCATCACCCAAGGCCGCAAAACCACCCACCTCGAAGACGACGTATTCACCGTGCTCCGCGACGCGCTCAGCGGCCACAAACCGGCGCGGCTCCCCGGCCTTCCCCCGTTCACAGCCGGCGCCGTCGGCTATTTTGCCTATGACGCCGTGCGCCAGATCGAGCGCCTCCCCGCGCACGCGAAAGATGAGCTCGGCATTCCGGATGCCTGCCTGCTCTTCTTTGACGAGGTGCTGGCCTTCGATCATGTGCGCAAGGAGATCTGGCTTGTCGTTACCGCCGACGTCTCCAGCGGCAGCGCCGCGGCCGCCTACGACCGCGCCCAGAAGCGCCTCGACCGGCTCGAGAAACATCTCCACCTGCCGCTCCGTGAGCGCGAACTGGCCCGGTCGCGCAAACCCGGCAAATTCACCGTCCGCCACCGCACCCCGAAGCGTCAGTTCCTGGCCGCCGTCGACCGCACCAAGGAGTACATCCGCGCCGGCGACGCCTTTCAGGTGGTTCTCTCCCAGCGCTTCGATGTCGAGCCCGGCGTCGACAGCTTCCAGGTCTATCGCGCCCTGCGCACCGTCAATCCCAGCCCGTACATGTTCTTTTTACGCTTCGATCCCGAAGGCCCGCTGACTCCCGACGCCCGTACCGCCGCCAGGGCGTCCAGAAAGATGGAGATCGCCGGATCGTCGCCCGAGCTCCTCGTCCGCGTGCACAAAGGCAAGGTCGAATATCGGCCTATCGCCGGCACCCGCCGCCGCGGCGCCACCGAGTCCGAGGACAATGCCCTCGCCGAGGAGATGATGCACGACCAGAAGGAGCGCGCCGAGCACGTGATGCTCGTCGATCTCGGGCGCAACGACGTTGGCCGCGTCAGCCAGTTCGGCTCGGTCAAAGTGGATCGCCTGATGTTCGTCGAGCGCTACTCGCACGTGATGCACATCGTCAGTTCCATCGAGGGCCAGCTTCGTCCCGACCTGACCGCCGTCGATGCCTTCCGCGCCTGCTTCCCTGCCGGCACCCTCTCCGGCGCGCCCAAGGTCCGCGCCATGGAGATCATCGAGGAGCTCGAGCCCGCACGCCGCGGCGCCTACGGCGGCGCGGTTCTCTACGCCGACTTCTCCGGCAACCTCGACTCCTGCATCGCCATCCGCTCCATGCTCTCCGTCGGCGGCAAGGGCTTCGTCCAGGCCGGCGCAGGCATCGTCGCCGACTCCGTCCCCGAGCTCGAGCACCAGGAGACCATCAACAAGGCCCAGGCCGTCCTCCGCGCCATCGAACGCGCGCGCACTATGTAGACGGCAGCGCGGGCAGCCTGGCCGGCAAGGCCCGGCAAGGCCGCCGCGCTTCCCCGCTCGGTTTGTCCGCAACTACCGCCGCAGCCGCTTCCGCATCCAGGGCCATGCGCAGAGCCCCGTAAGCAGCATCACGTACGTCGACGGCTCCGGTGTTGGCGTGATCGAGGCGAAGTTGTAGCCCACAGCGTCAAGAACCTGCACCTCCGGCGAGTTCATATTCAGCGTCACCGTCTGCGAGTAGGAACCGTAGGCATCCTGAACATTTTGTCCTGAGGTTCCAATCCAGTCCCCGTAGTCGCCGCCGTTGTTGCAGTTGTTATAAGTGGCTCCGGTCGGCGACGTGTTGCCGCCATCGACGGAAAAATACGCTGTAGGCGTGCCGCTGCAGGGCACGCTGGTTGAGGTGTTCAGCGCAAAGCTGCGCACGCCCGGCGCGCTGTAGCGGTAGAGGTCGGCCACCATGGGAATCGTGGGCACGGTTCCTCCGCCGTTGGGCAGGGCCGACGCCGTGCCCAGTACCTCGTCCATCTCGTGCTGCACAATGCCCTCCAACGCCGCCCCCGGCGTTCCGGAGGTGTTCAGCAGCGTTGTGTTGAGCGTAATGCAGGCATTGGCGTTCAGGTTGCCGCAACTGCTGAACGCACTGGAATACTGGCTCCCTAAACCGAGGGTGGAGGCAAGCGTCGCGGTCATGTTGATGGTCGTGCTGCCGGTCACGGGATTGTTGGCCGATGGGCCGCCCAGACTTGCGATGGCCGCGGTGTCCGTCGCATTGCCTGATGAGTTCGCGACCAGCGCATTGTAATAAGTTGCGTACGAGTAGCTGCCGTAGTACCACTGCGAGCTTGCGCCGCCTGCGCTCTGCCCCCCAATGGCAACTGTAAGTGAAAAGTTGCTGCTCATATTCGCGGTGTAGAAGTCCACCGCGCTCTGAATCGCCGCCATGTCGGCGCTGCTGAAGCCCACCGTCGGATCATAGACAACATTAATTAATGGAGTTGCAGAGATAGCAGCCGCGCTGCCAAGAATCGCAAGCGCACACAGCGCCTTCCGGAAAATCATCGATCATTTCCTCATCTGCCGCACGCGTCTCGGAAGACCGCCGGCGAACTTTAACCTTTGTGGATTTGTGGTTCCGGCCGGGAGCAACGCTCATCGGCTGCGGATTGCACAATCATACCGATCGCGTTTCCGCGCACAAATAAAATTCTCTTCATTTGGTTACTTAAGTAGCCAAAGAGTAGACCGGCGCGGTTATTCGGCGCCGAAGATGCGCTGGAAAAAATGTCCGATCCGCGCCAGTAGTCCTGTCTTTTTCCGGGCCGGCGTCGGCTTCGCCGCTGTCGTCTCCGCCATCGGCGCAGCCGGAGCTGTCGCGGCAACCTTCACCGCCGCGCCGCTCTGCCGGCCGGCGTCGGCGCCGCTGTAACTGAGCGTACTCGTCACGATCGCGCCATTGCCTGCCGACGCTGTGGCCAGGGGAATCTGCGCGCCCGCCGCCGCCAGCCCTTCGCTCTCGGCCAGCGGAAATCCGTTGCGCCCGGCCGGGGCCGGCGGAGGGCAGCCGCACGGCTCTTTCTCGTCATCCACGACCGACCGCAGGCTGCCGCGCTCGAACATCACCCGTTGCCCGGGCTGCACGCGATAGACGCCGCCGTCGAAGACGCTGCTCACAATCACGTACGGCGCATCGGAACCGGCGTTGTCAACGCATGTGTCGCCCTGATCGCCCAGCCGCACCTTCACATCGGCCGGGTTCGGCCCGCCGATCAGAATCCGGAAATACGGCGTCAGCAGGGTGTCGGCATTCTTCTCGCGCGCCGCGCTCGCGGCCAGGCTCATCTCCACCGCGCCGCGGTCCAGAGCCGCCAGCAGCCCCGGCGTCTCGCCCGCGGGCGCGCTCGCATCCACGGCCAGCCTCACCGTGCCCGATGCGCACACGCGCAAGGTTCCCCGCGACGGCAGCGCCACCTCCGCCGTCTGCTCGCCGGCCGTGATGCTGCCGCTGCCGGTCAGATACGCCCGGCCGTTCCACGCCTGCATCGATCCGGCAACTTCAAGCGCCGCCCCCGCCAGGCTCTTGTCCAGCGGAACCACGGCCAGCGGATGCAGCACCATCGCTGCCGGCTCGGTGCTGATCGCGCCCGGCCGCGCCCCGTCCTGCGCCGCCGGAGTCGTCGCTGCCGCTCCCGAAGCGGTTGCCGCGGGAGCAGTCTGAGCCTGCAGGCCGGCGGCGCAGAGCGCCAGCGCGCACAGCGTCCACGCTGCTGCGCAGCCGGGCGCACGCAGCCGCCCCAACTCCCGCATCAGAGCCGTCTCTGCCGTTCGAGCCGCGGGGACAACGTCCATCGCCTACATTTCCAGAAAATTGCGTATCATCTGGTGGCCGCCCTGGGTCAGCACGCTCTCGGGATGGAACTGCACCCCTTCCACCGGCAGCGTGCGGTGCCGC
>JAKCDN010000206.1 GCA_021841795.1 Acidobacteriota bacterium
TGAAGCCGCGCGGCGATTCCTGGGCATCGGCCGCGACGGCATTCTGGGTAGTCAGGCGCGCGATATCTTCTCCGGCGCAACCGTGCTGGGCCGGACTCTCGCCGAGGCCATGGAAACCGGCGTGAACCTGATCAAGGAGGAGATCCGCACCGAAAATGGACGGCGCATCGAGGCCTCAGTGGACTTTATCCACGACGACGAGACGCACCGCGGGCTGGGCGCCCTGGTGACTCTCCACGATCTGGAGTCGGCGGAACGAATTGAGTCGGAATTGGAGCTGTCACGGCGGATGGCGGCCATCGGACGGCTCACATCGGGTGTCGGCCACGAGGTCAAGAATCCCATCAATGCCATTGTGGTGCATCTGGAGCTGCTCAAGTCGAAGCTGGGCGAAGCCAACGGGCCCGCAACCCGGCATCTTGACGTTATCGATGCCGAGATCCGGCGGCTGGACCGCGTGGTGCAAACGCTGGTGGACTTCTCCCGGCCGGTGGAGCTGCAGTTGCGCGAACAGGATCTGCGGCTGGTAATCGGCGACGTGCTGGCGCTCTCAGCCGACGAACTGACCATGCGGAGGGTCCGCATCAAAAGCCGCATGCCGGACCAGCCGCTGATGGCAAATGTGGACGCCGACCTGCTCAAACAGGCGGCGCTGAACGTGATTCAAAATGGCGCGCAGGCAATGCCCGAGGGCGGAGAACTGGAAGTGGCTCTCGAAGAGGAACTGGATGGGGATGCGAGTGCAGCGGCTTCGGCGCGCGCGCCCCGCTTCGCGGTACTGCGCATCGCCGACGAAGGAATGGGCATTCCTCCCGAGATCAAGGAAAAGATATTCGATCTCTATTTCACGACGAAAAGCGGAGGCAGTGGGATTGGCCTGGCCATGACCTACCGCATCCTGCAATTACATCACGGCAGCGTGGACGTACAATCACAACAGGGCCACGGCACGGAATTTCGGCTGCGCATTCCACTTGTTGCCGCGGATCGGGGACGCCGTACTCTGCAGCCTGCGGCCATTCGGAGCCAAACGGGGTTGGGAACATGAAGATGCCTGCCAGGATTGTCGCGGGGCTGCTGCTCTTCATGCTTACAGGCTGCAATCTGCTGCCGCTGCACAGAAACCGGCCGGCGCAAGTCAGGATTCTGGCCCCCGCCGCGCATCACGCGCACGACGTGGCACTGATCCCCATCAACCTGCCGCTCGCGGACTCGGTGATTCCCGGGCAACCGGTTTACAACATCTGGGAAGATGCGCAACCGATCGTCCCGCCGGTGCGGCGGCACAAGACCGCGAACCCGGCCGACATGGAGACTGCCCCGGAGCCGGCTCCGTCCAGTGCCGCCGTCAGCGCGATCGGCGAGCTCTCATCAGGCGACGGCACTGACTCCCGTTGGCAAACCGAGAACTCAATTTCGGACGTTGAGCGCAGGTTGAACGGCATCCACCGCCCTTTGAGCAATCCCGAGGCCAGAATTGCCGATCACATCCGGGAATTTCTGAAGCAGGCGCGCGCGGCGCTGGCGTCGGGCGACGTGGAGGGCGCGCGCACCCTCACAACCAAAGCCCAGGTGCTGCTGGCTGAACTCATACGATAGAGCTCGAAGCCATGCCCGGCTACATTTCGCCCCAGCTCAACTTGCTGCGCAAAGCGTCAAAGAAGCCGCTGTCGCCGAGACGGATCAGCTTGACGGTGTGGCTCGATCGGCAGCAGTGAATCTCGTCGCCGCGGCGCAATTCTACCTTTTGCTGGCCGTCGATGGTCAGCAGAGCCAGGTCGGGAACGCCTTCCACACGCACGGTAAGCGACGCGTCGCCGCGCACGACGATGGGCCGCAGCGTGAGCAGGTGCGGACAGATGGGCGTTACCACCATGGCATCGACGTCGGGGGTAAGAATGGGCCCATTCGCAGCGAGCGTGTAGGCCGTGGAGCCGGTCGGCGTGGAGACGATGACGCCATCGGCGCGGAAGCTGGCCACGCTCTTGCCATCCAGCTCTACGGTAAAGTCGCCCATGCGGGCGATGTCGCCCTTTGAAACCACAACCTCATTCAGCGCCTCGAAGCCGGCAAGCTCGGCTTCGCCACGCCAGAGCGTCGCATGCAGCATGGCCCGCACATCGAGACTGTGGCAACCCGCGCACCAGTTTTCCAGGGTCGCGTAGAGATCGCCAAGGCGCACCTCGGTAAGAAAGCCCAGAAACCCGAGATTGACGCTGAGGATGGGCGTGCCCGCGGTGGCAAAGGTGCGGGCTGCGGCCAGCAGCGTGCCGTCACCGCCAAGCACGATAACCAGCGACGGGGCATAACCTGCCAGCGACGCGCGCTCCACCGCCGGTGCGGTAGCGGTATAACTGCCGCTTTCCCGGTCGAGCACGGGTTCGCAGCCGCGCTGGCGCAGCCATGCAACCAGCTCCGGCAAAAGCTGCTTGAGCTCTTCGCGGTTTGGCTTGGAGACGATGGCGACTCGGGTCATTGAATCGAGTGTAACGGATCAGGCTGCAACTTCACCGCGACGCGCGTATAACAGAAACTCGCGATTGCCTTCGGCTCCGGTGATCGGAGAGGCAATGGTCTCAACAACCTCCCAACCGAGCGAGCGCACGCAATCGGCAACCCGGTCAATCGCCAACTGGTGCGCGGCGGCATCGCGCACAATCCCGCCTTTGCCCACATTGGCGCGGCCGGCCTCGAACTGCGGCTTGACCAGAATCACCGCCTCCTCAAGAGACGGCGCGGCAGCCAGCACCGCCGGAAGCACGAGCGTGGCGGAGATAAAGGACACGTCCATCGCCAGCACCGTTTTCTTCAGCTTCCCGCCTCGATCCACAAGCGCCTCCGGCTCAAGCAGCCGCGCATTCGTGCGCTCCATCAGGCTCACCCGCGGATCGTTGCGCAGCCTCATGTCGATCTGGCCAAAACCGGTATCGACAGCCGTAACCTGCGCCGCGCCGTGCTGCAGCAGGCAATCGGTAAAGCCGCCGGTGGACGCGCCCACATCCAGGCAGGAGCGGCCCTTCACATCGATCTGCCAGTGCGCCAGCGCCGCCTGCAGCTTCAACCCTCCACGGCTCACATAGGGCAGGTCGTCCCCCAGCAGCCGGATTGAGGCATCCTGCGGCACAGCCGTTCCCGGCTTGTCGATCTTCTGCTCGTTGGCAAGAACCCGCCCGGCCAGAATGAGCGCACGGGCGCGCTCGCGGCTCGCGGCGAGGCTGCGCTCCACGAGCAGAACATCGAGGCGGATCTTCGCCGGCCGCGCTCGGCTCGGCTGCGATGGTCCCGGCGGAAGATCGGCTGCATCGGCCATGCGCTTTGAGGCTCCCTCAAAAAAATTGAAGGGCCGTTCCCTGCCCGGGAATGGCCCTTCCGCTTTCGTTCAACGCAATCGCGACTACGGAATCGCCTGGCACGTGGCCAGCGAGGCCGCGGCGGCGCTGCCCGGCATATTGCAGGGCTGACCGTAACCGGGAACGCGGCTGCTGTAATTGTTGTTGCCGCTGCTGCCGTTCTGCGTGGTCGTGCGAATATCGATCGGCAGTCCCTGGATCAGTACCGTCGTGTCGATCTGATCGGTAATCGTCGGACTCGATTCGATGATCGTCACATACGGCTGGTCGGGCGAGACGGCGTAGATCTTGGCGTACTCGGAGTTCTCCGTATTCACGACGGTGCGCGGATGCCCCACCACCGTGATGGTCTTTTCCACCGTGTAGGTGGAAAGATTGACCACTGTCACCGTGCCGTTGCCCGCTCCGTCGTTCTGGTTGGCGGTGTATGCCTTGGTGCCATCGTAGAGAACCGTTACGCTGGCCGGATTCGGTGTTGCGGTATTGCCGACCGTAATGGTATGGATTGTTCCAAAACCGCCGGTAATAGGCCCGCAATCGGCATACGTCGTGCAGGGGTTGTTGGTGTATGTGTTGGCGTCGTTGCCGTACTCATCGATGGGCACATCGATGACGCTGACGGTTCCCCCATCGTAGTTCGCTATGACAAGCTGCTCCGTAGCGGAGTTGTACTCGGCATACACCGGACCGGAACCGGCCGGAAGCTGAATCTTCGGATGGCAGGTAACCCATTGTCCGTTCTGGTTCTGGAAGGGCGTGCAGGTGTCGAGCGAGTTGTTCTGGCTATTGATCACCGTGATGGTGTCATCGCCCCGGTTGACAACAAAAAGACGCTGCAGGTTCGGCGTTTGCACCGCATACACGGGACACTTGCCCACCGGAAGCGCAGGGTCCGCGGTATTGCTGAGAATCTCGATCGGAGTCGCCACGCCCGTCGGCAGCGAAGCAAAGTTGGCCGGATTATTGCATGCCACCGTCCCGGCCGCCGTGTCGGGCAGGTTCTGGCTCAGAACATACTCGCGTTGCCCGGTCAGTGTCGCCGAACCCGCAATATACACCGGCATGGTGGCCGGACTGCTTGCAGTGGCCACCGGAATGGCGAGTTTGAACGCTTGCGGCGATCCGCTGAATTGATCGACCACGTTGCCATTCAGATCCGTCGCCCAAAGCCCCGATGAGGGGGGCATCAGATTGACGATTTTCGATGTCGGCGACAGCGTGGAAAACGACACATTCTTCGTCTGCAGCGAGGTCGTAATGGCAAAGTTCGAGAGCGTGCCGTCGCTGTTCACGGTGTAGCCGGTGGCGCCAAGCTCGTCCAGCGTAAACGCCGTCGGCCCCGGACCGATGTTGGCTTCGGTCAAAATCGAATCGCCGGAGTAGTCAATGTAGGTAACAACGCCGGGCGTGCTGACACCCGTCGTTGAAGCCACCACCACATACGAGGTGGGTTGCGCCGGCGGCCCGCTCGTGGGAACCGGAGTGACCACTGGCCTGTAATTGTCGCCGCAGCCTGCAATCAGCACAGCGATTGCGAGCGCTCCGCCTGCTAGGGCCGTAAGCGCTCTCGCCTGGCCTTGAATCATAGGAAAAAGCCTCATTCCAAATCTTTCGTGCTTCTCTGTGTGATTGTAAATCAGCCTACCGGCTTAAGACCTTACCGGAGCATCACTTTCCTGCGACGCGAACCATGGCGTTTCGTCATCGGGCCGGCCGCGCTCCCTTCCTGCCGCCCGGCGCGGGCCCGGGATACGATAAGACGTGACCGAAACCGAGCTTTCCTGGCAATCCAGGCTGGTGTTGCTCGCAGTTCTGCCATCCGTCGCGGTTCAGGTGGCGCTGGACTGCGACGCATGGCTCGCGCGGGTTGCGCCGGTGCCCATCTGGACAATCGGGCTCAGCGCATTGCTGGGACTGGTCACCTGGCGCCTGCGCGCGGCCACCCCGGCGGCCGCACTCACGGGTACAGTCATCACCGCAAGCCTCATGTTTTCCACTGCTGCCGTCCCCTATGCCCCATGGCGCACGGCTCTGATCCCGGTGCTCGCTGTCTCTTTGCTGGCCTTTGGCGCTACGCGCGCCGGGCGTCAGCACAAGGTACGGCTGGGGACAGCAGAGGCGCGCGATGGCCGCTCGGCGGCGCAGGTTGCCGCAAATCTGGGCCTGGCGGCGCTGGTCTCCAGTGGCCCGGCTGCGTCCTGGCTCATCAACTCCAATCTCGTCCACGGCTGGCCCGCAACCCAATTGCTCTTCGCCCTGGGGCTGGCGGCGCTCGCCGAGGCCGCTGCCGACACCGTCTCGTCTGAGATCGGCCAGGTGTTTGGAGGCCGCCCGCGCCTGATCACAACCCTGCGGGCGGTCGAGCCGGGACGCAACGGCGCAATCAGCCCCGCCGGCACGCTCGCCGGAGTCATCGCGGCCGCGCTTGTGGCCGGCGCGGGAGCCTGGGCCGTCGACGGCAGTTGGAACCTGTTTTGGATCAGCGGCGCGGGCGCCGTCTTCGGATTGCTGTTCGACAGCCTGCTGGGAGCCACGCTCGAGCACCGCCGCTGGCTGAAAACGATGC
>JAKCDN010000207.1 GCA_021841795.1 Acidobacteriota bacterium
TCAGGCCGCGCTCGCCTACGGCATCACCGCAACCCTCGATCCCTCATCGCTCAGCATCGACACCTTCGCCTATCAGGACATGATCGACGCCGGCATGATGCTCGGCAGCCGCATCTACACCACCGGCCCCGCGCTCTTCTCGTTCAACAACATCCAATCGGAGGCCGACGCCCTCAACGACCTTCGCCGCAACACCGGCTTCTATCGCACCTGGAACCTCAAGGAATACCGCACCGGTAACCGCCGCGTTCGCGAACTCGTCATCCAGGCCGCCGACAGCCTCGGTATGCTCACCACCACCGAAGGCGCCATGGACATGAAACTCGATATGACGCAGATTCAGGATGGCTTTCCCGGCAACGAGCACGCCTACTCCGCGGTCCCGATTGCCGACGATATCGTGCAGCTCTTCGCCAGAACCGGCGTCAGCTACACTCCCACCCTGCAGATCTCCAACGGCGGCATGTGGGGGCAGAACTATTTCTTCTCCCGCAATTCGCCGTACTTCGACGCCAAACTCCGCCGCTTCACGCCCCATTTTGTGCTCGCGCGCAAGATGGAGCGGTTGCACTGGGGCCTTCCGCAGGAGTATTCCTTCCCCCTCATCGCGCAGGGCGCCGCCGGCATCCAGCGCGCCGGCGGACTGGTCGGCGTCGGCAGTCATGGTGAACTGCCCGGCCTGGGATTTCATTTCGAGCTCCAGGCCCTCGTCATGGGCGGCATGACCCCCGCTGAAGCGCTCTGGGCCGCCACCATGGGCTCGGCCAAAACCATCGGCCGCGATAGTGAGCTCGGAAGCCTCGCCCCCGGCAAATTCGCTGATCTCATCGTGCTCGACCGCAATCCTGAGGCCGGCATTCAAAACACGCTCTCGATCCGTTCCGTCATGAAAAACGGTCGGCTCTACGACGGCGCAACGCTCAATCAAATCTGGCCGCGGTCCCAATCCCAGCCGCAAACCTGGTGGCAGCGCGATGACCGGCAAATCCCCGCTTCCCCCGCGCAATAGCTCATGAGTCTTCCGCAAAGCCCCGTCGCGCCCCGGCGTTGCAGGTATGCGAAGATTCGGAATATGAGGACACGATGAGCCCAGAACGGGTTCCCGTTGAAGCCAATGGCAGAAGCGCGCGCACCCGCCGCTTCAAACTGTTTTTCCTTGATCGCGCCAGCGCTGTCTCCCTGCAGGCGCAGTTGACCTCCCAGATCAAGGAGTTGATCCGCACCGGTCAGCTCGCCGCCGGCGACCGGCTGCCGTCCTCGCGCGATCTGGCCGCCAATCTGCGCGTCTCGCGAAACACCGTCGTCTACACCTACGACCGCCTCGTCAGCGAAGGCTATCTCCATAGCCGCCTGCGCAGCCAGATCTGCGTTGCTGAGAGCGCGCCCGAGCTCCAGCGCGCCGTGCGCGAGCGCGTCCGTGATCGTCAGGCCGTTCCCGTTCCCGCCACCGTGCTTATCTCCGGCGGATCCGCCGCGCCCATTCCCTTCAGACCCTGTCAGCCCGACGTGCAGCTCTTCCCGCTGGCCATGTGGAACAGGCTCCGCAGCCGCTCCCTGCGCAGCTCCCACCGCAGCCTGCTCCATTACCACTCTGCCGCCGTCCTCGGGCTCCGCGAGCTGCGCGAGAATCTCGCCGCTTACCTGCGCGAGAGCCGCGGCGTCCGCTGCGAGTGGTGGCAGGTCGCCATCACCACCGGATCGCAGCAGGCGCTCTACCTCCTGGCGCAGATCCTCCTCAATCGCGGCGATCGCGTCTATATGGAGGATCCCGGATATCAGGGCGCGGTCAGGGCCTGGCGCGCCGCCCAGGCGCAGATTCTTTACCTGCCCGTCGACGCCGAGGGCGCCATGATCCCCGCCCTCGCCGACCACCCCGCCAAACTCATCTACGTCACGCCCTCGCGCCAGTTTCCCACCGGCGTCTCGCTTTCGCTCACCCGCAGGCTCGCTCTCGTCAACGGCGCCGGCGACTCTTCCACCTGGATCATTGAAGACGACTACGACTCGGAGTTTCGCTACGACGCCGCGCCGCTGCCCAGCCTGCAGAACCTCGACGCCTGCGGGCGGGTCATCTATATCGGCACCTTCAGCAAACTGCTCTTTCCCGCTCTCCGCCTCGGCTACGCCGTGCTGCCTGTATCCCTGGTCGAACGCTTTCAGGAGCTCAAGAGCGTCGTTGACGATCACGGCCCCATGATCGATCAGGCTACCCTCGCGGCTTTCCTTGACACCGGCGCCTTTTACTCCCACATCCGCCGCTGCCGCCGCTTCTACGCCGAGCGCCAGAGAACCTTTCTTGAGGCCATTCAAAAAGGAGGCCTGCCGTTTGACTTCCGCTATACCGACGGCGGCATGAACCTCACCGGGTTCCTGCCCCGCGAGTTTGATGACATTGAATCTTCCGCTCGCCTGCGCCGCGCCGGACTCGATGTGCCGGCGCTCTCTTCCTACTCCGAGCGCGCCGTCGCCGCGCACTCCGCCGCGTCCGATGAAAACCCGCCCTGCGAGCCCGGCCTCGTCTTCGGTTTCACCGCCTTTGCCCCCGAGCGCATCCGCGCCGGCGTCGAGAATGTTCTCCGCACCGGCCTGCGCTGACCGCTGCATCGCCACTCCGGCCGCGCGCAACGTCTCTGCCGCATCTCCGGCCCGGTTCTGCCGCGCTCCTGCGCTGCCTGTCGCGCCCGCAGTCTTACACGCTCTCCTGCATCTTCATCACCAGGCAGGTGACCGTGTCCTCGCCCTGCAGCAGCATCTGGTGCGGCGTTCCCGCGGGCACATGCGCCACGTCGCCCTGCCGCAGGCTCTGCGGCGTACCGCCTTCGATCGATGTCCCGCGCGTCTCGCCCGGAGCAACCACCCGCGCCTCCGCAACCGTGCCCCCCGTCAACAGCGTCGCCGCTCCCGCCAGCACCACAAAAAGATCCGCGAACCGCTCATGCACCTCCGCCTCGCCGCTGCGGCTCCTGAACGAGAGCATGGCGGCGTGCTGCGGATACTCCTTGAGCGTCTCCGATGCCGACCCATCCCCGAGCTTTGCCATCTTGCGCAGATACGCGCCCCGCTCCAGCAGCACCGCCGGCGACCAGTGATCCACCGGTCCCTTCGGTCCTTGCGCCCTCGGCGCTGGCTCGTCCGGCACCACCTCCGGCGCCATCGTCTTCTCCATCCGTTTCATCGCATTCCTCTTTCTAGCGGCCTTCGTGCCGCCGCGTTTCCAGCCCGGCCGCCTTCCGCGCGCGCTCAAAAACCGTCAACAGCATCTCCCGCGTCAGCCTGCCCGTGTTCGTGTTCTGCAGCGACGGATGATAGCTTGCGATCGCGATCAGTCCGCTCGGCAGCCGGGTCTCCGCGCCGTGCGCAAACACGTATTCCGAGCGCCGGATCGTGTGACCCATCCGCGCCTCATGCCCCAGCAGGCCATCGAACGCAATGCGGCCCAGGCAAACCACCACCCGCAGCTCCGTCAGCAATCCCATCTCCGCGTCGAGCCACGGCGCGCAGTTGCGCAGCTCTCCAGGGGTCGGCTTGTTGCCCGGCGGCGCGCACCGCCCCACGGACGTGATCCACAACCCCGTCAGCTTCATGCCGTCGTCGCGCGCAGTCGCCTGCGCTTGCGAGGCCAATCCGGCCGCGTGCAGCACCGGATACAAAAAATCGCCCGATCCGTCGCCTGTGAACGGCCGTCCCGTGCGGTTCGATCCGTGCGCTCCCGGCGCCAGACCCAGCGCCAGCACCCGCGCCTTCGCGTCTCCGAACGAGGGCACCGGCCGGCCCCAATACTCCCAATCGGCATAAGCCCGGCGCCGCTTGCGTGCAATCTCCGTGCAGTGTGCGCGTAATCGCGGACAGAGTTCGCATGCGACGATGCGCGCGTTCAACGCCTCTAAATTTGTAGGCGCGGTCATGATCCGATTCTACTTCTGCGCGAATGCGGGGCGCGCAACCCGTGTGCCATACTAAATTTGTTCTCGCATCCTACGTGAGGCATGACTCGACGATGGTGCCCGGCCGGCCCAATCCGGAGTTCCTGCGCCGCGCCATTGCGCTGGCGGCGCAGAACGTCGCCGCCGGCAAAGGCGGACCGTTCGGCGCCGTCATCGTGCGCCAGGGCTGCATTGTTGGTGAAGGCGCCAACTCCGTTACCTCCGCCTGCGATCCCACGGCGCACGCTGAGGTGAATGCCATCCGCGCCGCCGCGCAGGCGCTCGGATCCTTCACTCTCGCCGGCTGTGAGCTCTACACCAGTTGCGAGCCCTGTCCCATGTGCCTCGCCGCGGCTTATTGGGCGCGGCTCGATGCCGTCTACTACGGATCGAGCGCCGCCGACGCCGCGCGCGCCGGCTTCGACGACGCCTTCCTCTACGCCGAGTTCAAGAAAGAGCCCGCCGCCCGCGGCCTCCATGCCTCGCAGTTGCTCGCCGACGAGGCCTGGGCCAGCTTTGCCGCTTGGATCGCCGCGCCGAACAAGATCCAGTACTGATTGGAGTAAGTCCGTATGAGCGCCACCGCCGCGGCAGCGGCTCCCGTTCCGCAAAATGGCTTCGCACCCCTCCTCATCCGCCGCGCCGCCGTCCTTGGCGCCGGCGCCATGGGCTCGCGCATCGCCGCGCATCTGGCCAACGCCGGCATCTCCACCCTTCTGCTCGATCTGCCCGCAGCGGACCGCTCCATCCCCGCGCCGGCCTTTGCCGCCGTGCAGGCGCTCGCCCAGGCCAGGCCGGCCCCGCTCTACGCGCCCTCGCTCGTCCAGCTCATCACCCCCGGCGTCTTCGACGAAGACCTGCCCCGCCTCGCCGATTGTGATTGGGTGGTCGAAGCTGTCGCTGAAAATCTCGACATCAAAACCGCCTTGCTTGCGCGCGCAGTGCCGTACCTTGCCTCGCGCGCCATTCTCACCACCAATACCTCCGGCTTGCCCATCGCCCGCCTCGCCGCGGCCATTCCTTCCGTGCGCGGACGTTTCTTCGGCGCGCACTTCTTCAATCCGCCCCGCCAGATGCGCCTGGTTGAGATCATCCCCACGCCCCACTCTGATCCCGCGCTGGTTGCAGCCTTCTCCGCATTTGCCGATCGGCTCCTCGGCAAGCAGGTCGTCCTCGCCCGCGACACGCCCAACTTCATCGCCAACCGCATCGGCATCGCCGCCATCTTCAGCGCCGCCAATCTCATGCTCGATCTGGGGCTCTCCATCGAGGAGGTTGATGCCCTCACCGGCCCTGCCATCGGCTGGCCGCGCAGCGGAACCTTTCGCCTCGCTGACCTCATCGGCGTCGATATCCTTGCCCATATCGCGGCCAACTTTCCCGGCGGCGTATCCGGCGGCGGTTTCTCCGCGCTCCTCGGCCGGATGATCGCGCGCGGCTGGCTCGGCGATAAAGCCGGGCAGGGCTTCTACAGGAAAGTGCGCGGCGCCAATGGCGGCGATGATCGTCTGGTCCTCGACCCCGCAACCTGCGACTACCGCCCCGCTGTCCAGCCCGTTCTGCCCGCGCTCGAGTCCGCGAAGAGTGCCGCTGCCCTCCCTGAGCGCCTGCGCCTGCTGCTCGCTGGCAGCCCGGCTGCGGACAAGGCCGCTGCGTTTCTCTGGCCGTTTCTCGCCTCCCTGTGGAACCATGCCGCCGAGTGCATCGGCGAGGTCGCCGCCGACGCTCCATCCATCGACGCCGCCATGCGCAACGGCTTCAATTGGGAGCTCGGCCCCTTCGAGTTGTGGGATGCGGCCGGCGTTGCGGAAACCGCGGCGCGCATCAGGGCTCTCGGCCTTCCCGTCGCCGCCGCGACGCAGTCCCTGCTCGCGGCCGGCCGCGCCAGTTGGTACCAGCCGGACGGGCGCGCCTGCTTTCAGCCGGCTACCGGGCAGAACGTCGCCATTCCCACCATGCCC
>JAKCDN010000208.1 GCA_021841795.1 Acidobacteriota bacterium
CGTCAGCACAACGTCTGCCATTGCGATCGGTGACTCCGCAAGATCGCCGCCCGCCAGCGGTGTCTCGCACCGCTCCGCCAGCGCAAAGAATCCATCCAGGAATCCCTCCAGCCACGTCTTTTCCCCCGCCTGTCGCCCTTTTTTAAGGCCCGCCTTCGCCGCGTTTGCAACCAGCCCGCGCGGAAGTCCCAGTGAGAGAAACGCCGCCACCGGCCGCGCGCCCATCGCCGCCAGATCGCTGAGTCCTCGCGCCAGCGTGCGATGCCCCACCGAAGCGGCCGGGTGCCATCCCAGCCGGAAATGCCGCCCCTCGATCGCCAGATCGGTAGTGACAGCCATCTCCTCGCCCGCACGTACGCGCAGCAGCGCGCAATCGTCGCCAATCCCCAGGCGCAGCCCGCCCTTCTTCAGCCCGGACGCACGCGCGCGTATCTGCTGAAGCAAAGCCAGCTCTCCCGGCTTGCTGCTTTCTGCATCCATAGTCTGAGCATAGGGTAAAGAGCCGAGGTCTCGGGAGCGGGGATGCCCGTTTTCGTGCCTTGTCGGCCCTGGCTGTCAGGCGGCGTTCGGGGGCGCGGCAGCCATCCGGGACCGATGCGCGCAATAGCGTGCCTGCGGCGCCCGATGCGGCTCCATCCCGGCATCGCCGCCGGATTCTTGCTTCCGTGGCGTCAACACGCTGAAAAATCGACCCTTGTTCAGTGATCTCCGCGTCCGCGGCCTGCCCATTCCCCCATCACCCCAAAGTTCCGGAAATCCATAGTTTTCGTTGACCCTGCTGGAACCGTTTGTTAATCTTAGTAGGACACTCTCGCATCTGTCCCATTTTGGGGGTGCTGATCTTGTGCGTGGATTGGTTTTCCGCACGTTCTTCCCCCGGGAATTGAATACTCTGCGGCCGGCAGGCCATTGGGATTGCAGGCATGAAGTTGCGTAGACGCTACTACATTCTTTTCATAGCCCGGGATGAAGATGGCCAGATTCGGAAGATTCCGCTTCCGTTGACGTATGCCTATGGGTTCCTCGCGGCTGCAATTGTAGGCGCCTTCACGATTGTCGGCCTCGCCGGTTCCTACACCCGGATGTTGCTCAAGACTGAAAGCTACAACCAGGTTCGTGCCGAGCGCGAAACCCTCCGTCAAAACTATCAGCGCATGGAAGAGATCGCGCACACGCGCAGTGTGCAGGTGGCATCGCTGGGCGCGCTGGCCAATGAGGTCACAGCCCTTTACGGCCTGCGTCAGAACCGCATGGAAACCGCCAGAACCGCCGCCGCTTCCACCGCCTCGGCCACCGCTCCCGCACCGGCCGGCATCGCGCAGCCTGACGTGATGAGCCAGCAGCAGATTACCCAGACGATCGACACCTTCTACGCCCTGCGGGACGAAGCGCTCTCCGGCCAGGTCTCCCGCGCTCTTGCGGGCGGTTTGACGTCCAGTTTTACCGGCGACTGGACAGAGTTGGCCGCCGCTCCCGCCTTGTGGCCGGTGCAGGGTCCGGTCGCCTCCAGCTTCGGTGAGCGCGAAGATCCCTTCAACGGTGAAGGCGCATTCCACTCCGGCATCGACATTGACGCGCCCTACGGAACTCCTGTGCGCGCCGCTGCTGACGGCGCCGTGCTCAGCGCGAACATGGTCAACGGCTACGGCCGCGAAATCGTCCTCAGCCATGGCCACGATCTGGACACTCTCTACGGTCACCTGTCGGCCATCGCCGTTGTTCCCGGCCAGCATGTAACCTGCGGCCAGGTAATCGGCTACGTCGGCGAGTCCGGCCGCGCCACCGGCCCCCATCTTCACTACGAGGTGCGCGTCCACAACGTGCCCGTCAATCCCCACAAGTATCTCCGCTTGACCTACGCGCAGGCTGCGAATCTCGATCCCCAGCCCCAGTCCGCGCAATAAACCGTTCCCGTAAAACACAACAAGCCCCCGCGTTTCGGGAGCTTTTTGTCCCTGCGCGTCGTTTTTTCAGTGTTTGCGCCCAGATCGTCTCCGTGCCGCGCGCATTGCCGCCCGGCCTCGGGTTATCTTGGAATGGATGAACCTGCGTCGTTGTTTTGTCACCCTGGCCATGCTCTTTGCTCTCGCTGCTGCCTGTTCCGCTCAGGATCAGGCCGGCGTCGCCACCGCATTTGCCCGAGCGCGGCATCTGCGTCATGGGATCAATGCCTCCGGCTGGTTCGCGCAGTGGAGCGATTACTCGGCGGAACATACGGACCGTTACACTGACGCGCAGGACATTGCCCTCATCGCGCGCCTTGGCTTCGATAACGTCCGCCTCAGCATTGACGCGGATGCGTTGCAGCAGGACTTGGACAGCGGCCGGCATTCCAGCGGCGATTATCTCGCTCGCCTGGACCGCGCGGTCGATACCATCCTCGGCGACGGCCTCGCGGTGCAGATCGACCTGCATCCAACCGATCAATACAAGCAGCGCCTGCGCAGTGGCGACGATGCCGTGGAGCGATTCACCGCCCTCTGGCGCAAGCTGGCTGCGCATTATGCCGGCCGCGATCCGAATCTCGTCTTCTTCGAGATTCTCAATGAGCCTGAGGTTGACGACGCCTATCGCTGGGCCGGCATTCAGGCGCATGTAGCCGCGGCCATCCGCCAGGTTGCGCCGCGCAATACTCTCATCGCTGCCGGCGCCAATTACTCGAACCTGCGCGACCTCCTCCGTCTCCAGCCTCTGGCCGACGGCAACGTCATCTACAACTTTCACTTTTACGAGCCCCATGAGTTCACCCACCAGGGTGCAAACTGGGGCGTCGCCTGGTGGAGCGCCACCCACTCCATCCCTTATCCCGTGCCCGCCGCTGAGTCCTCTGCCGCGATGCAGTCGCTCTTGAATCAGGTTCCCGATGCCGTCGATCGCTCCGACCTCGAGAATTACTTCCTCGACGGTTGGAACGCCCGCCACATCCAGGCGCTGATTGATGAAGCCGCCGCCTGGGCACGCGCGTATAAAGTGCCCCTCATCTGCAACGAGTTCGGCGCCTACCGCGCCTACACCGATCCCGTCTCCCGCGCCGGCTGGATCCACGACACCCGCACTGCGCTTGAAAATGACGGCATCGGCTGGGCCATGTGGGACTATCGCGGCGGCTTCGGTGCGGTGACCAAACAGGATGGGCAGCCCGCGCACGTCGACGAAGCCGTCGTAAGCGCCCTCGGGCTAAGCCCTCGCTAGTCGGTCTTCCCGGCCAGCATCAGCCGTTCTGCTACCGCCTCGGCGATCTGTTCGTGCACCTCGTCGATGGAGAGGTCGCCCTCGATCAGCACCACGCGCTCCGTCTCCCGGGCGGCAATCTCGCGATACTTCTCCCATACCCGCCGGAAAAAACCGTCCTGCTCCGCTTCGAACCGGCCTTCGCTCGATCCCGTCTCGGCCTCCACGCGATCGTTGCGCCGGCGCGCGCGCGCCAGCGAGGCCTCAAACCCAGGCAAAAGCAGCAGCGTCAGGTCCGGTTGAAGTCCGTCGCAGACCAGACGGTGCAGCTCGAGCACAAGCTGGGATCCCAGTGCGCGCCCTCCGCCCTGGTAAGCCTCCGTCGAGTCCGTAAACCGGTCGCATACCACGATCCTGCCTGCCTCCAGCGCCGGCCGGATCACCTCCGCAATTGCCTGTGCGCGATCGGCAAACATCAGCGCCATCTCCGTCATCGCCGCCACGCCCTTCGATCCCGAATGCAGCAGAATCTCGCGGATGCGGTCCCCCGTTGCCGTGCCTCCCGGCTGGCGCAGTACCACCGGCTCGTGGCCGCGGCGTCTCAGCCACGCCGCCAGGCGCTTGATCTGCGTGGTTTTGCCGGCCCCGTCAAGGCCTTCCAGCGTAATAAAAACTCCGCGAGGCATGGGCTGAGAATAAAACAGGGAACTGGCAGTAGGGAATAGCTGCGGGCATTTCAGTGCCATCGCCAGCCCGCCGCTTGCTCTGGTGCGCTCCGCCGTGGAGCTAGCCCGGCTGCTGACAAACGTATTCGGACTATGTTAAAAGTGAGTGACTTTCCCAAAATCTTAGGGATTCAGAGCCGCCAGGGCATGAGTCCTGCTGGAGTCGATCATGCGTTTCCGCACAATACGTGGGGCTGCACTTTGCCTTCTATTGTTGAGTGCTCTGTCCGGCGCCCGGCTCGCCGCCCAATATATGACCCTCGAAGGCCAGACCGGCGGCTTTCTCACCCCAACTGCCTATGTTGTTTACGCCGCCAGGGGACGGTTCTTCTCCCACCCCACCGTCGGCTTCCATTTTATTGACACATCGGCTGTCATCGGCAACCTTGAAACCTTCAGCATCACTGAGGGCTTTGCCAATCGTGCCGAGGCGGGCTACACGCGCAGCGTGCATCAGTACGGCGACCAGCCCACCTCCGCGTCGACGCCCCTCGGTCTCAGCAATCTGTGGAACTACTCCGGCATGAACGTGTTTCACGGCAAGGTCGTGGTCTTCAGCGATGGGCAGTTTCGTCCATGGGTGCCCGGAGTTGCGGTTGGCGGGCTCATCCGCACCGATGACCACTTTGTCTCCGGCGCCGCCAACAAGATTCTCACCGGAACCGACAAATCCTACACCAACGGCGACGTATACATCGCGCTAACCAAAACCTGGGCCAAACCGCCGCTGCCATTCCTCGTAAACCTGGGCTGGAAGGCCACCAATGCCACCATCTTCGGCATCGGCGGCCAGAGCACTCGCTTTGCCGGCCGTCTCTTCGGCGGGCTCGGCATTCCGCTGCCCCTTGGCCATGGAATTGTGGCTGTGCCCTCGGCTGGCTTCACGCAGGAGCCTCGAACCGCGGTGAATCTGAACAACCTCCTCAACGCTGCGCTCTTCAAGTGCGAGGCATTGCTCGCCTGCAGCCCTGCCGCCTATCCGCTCATGAGCGCCCATCTTCCCACCACGCTGGACTACGCCGTGCGCGTCACGCAGAAGGACAACCCGCATTTCTCCTTCGATGTCGGCGTGGGGCAGGTAGCCGGCAATATCGGCTCCATCTATGTCGCCAACCCCTACTTCAATCCCTATACGCCCGCTACGGGGCCACCCGTTGTTACCACCCCCGTCAATCTCGATGCGCGCAGCGTCGTCGGCATCGGTTTGAGCTATCGCTATTAGCCGGCATTGTCGGGCCTGTCCTTGCCCGGGCACGCACTGCGCCCCGTCGCGCCGGTTCTTGCTCCGCGCGCCTCACTATAATCCATACCTATGAGCGAGCAGGACGAGGCAAACAGGATCGCGGAGCTCCGCGAGGAACTTCGCCGTCACGAACACCTCTACTACGTCCTCGACGCGCCGGAAATCACTGACGCTGCCTACGACGCGCTGATGAACGAGCTCAAGCGGCTGGAGGCGGCGCACCCCGATCTCATCACTCCCGGCTCGCCCACCCAGCGCGTGGGCGGCAAGCCCGCCGAGGGCTTCCGTAAAGCGCAGCACACCCGCCCCATGCTCTCGCTCGACAACGCCTATTCGGTCCAGGAACTGGCCGAATGGGACCGCCGCGTGCATGAGCTCGCCGGCGACCTTTCGGTCGACTACATGGCCGAGTTGAAGCTGGATGGCCTCAGCATGGCGCTCCTCTACCAGCCCGGTCCCGCAGGCGAAGCCAATCTCGCCCTGGGCCTCACCCGCGGCGACGGCCAGACCGGCGAGGACGTAACCTCGAACATTCGCACGATTCGCAGCGTGCCGCTCTCCATCTCCCCCAACCTCCTGCAAAAGCTGGCTCCCCTGCAAGGAAAGACCATTGAAATCCGCGGAGAAGTCGTCATGCCCCAGGCGGCCTTCCTGCGCGTCAACGAGGAGCGCGAGCGCGATGGCTTGCCGGCCTTTGTCAATCCTCGCAACTCCGCCGCCGGTACCCTG
>JAKCDN010000209.1 GCA_021841795.1 Acidobacteriota bacterium
CCTCTCCGGCATCAAAGGCGCCGTGGCCCAGAATGGCGAGATTCCGGGCGACGTCGCCATGGACAACGTGGCCGGGCCCGTGCACCTGCATACCTCCGTCACCACCGTCGATGCCGCCGCCTTGCCCGGCCAGCTCACCCTCAATGACGACGACCTCCGCATCGTCGGCGCCAAAGGGCCGGTCCAGGTCACCACCCACTCCAAGGACGTGGACCTCAGTCAGATCGCCGGTGACAGCCAGGTCCAGGACCGCGACGGAACCATTCGTGTCGAGCTTGCCGGACCGTTCAGCCTCGATGCCCGCAACAGCAAGGGCGACGTGGAAGTGATTCTTCCTCCCGATGCCTCGTTTACGGTCAGCGGGCACACCCGCAACGGCGATGTCATTACCGACTATCCCCTCTCTGTCAGCGGCGACGAAAACAAGACCGTGACCGGTCGCATCGGTTCGGGCGCGGCGCGCCTCTCGCTCAATGCCGATAACGGCGATCTTCACATCAAGAAGGGCTCCGCGATTCCGCCCGTGCCCGCGATGCCTCCCGTCCCGCCGCTCCCCGGCGAACGCCATCTCAAGAGCATGAAGGCGCTGCCGGCCCAGCCCGTTACGCAGTGACTCGGCGCGGCAATACCCTCTGCACGGCGGGCGCGGCAGGGCCATCTGCCGCCGCGCCCGTTTTCCTTTCCTCCGCGGTCGTTGTATCCTCACCGGCAGGAGGCTTACCGCCATGGGCCATGCACCGGTCAGAGTGATCACTGTGGAGCGCGAATATGGTTCCCACGGGGGCGAGTTCGCGCACGATCTTGCCCGCCGGCTGGGTTGGCGGCTCCTCGATTCGGAGCTGGTCGTCGGCGCCGCCCATGCGGCCGGCGTCGATCCCCAAACCGCGGCCAGGTTCGATGAGAGGCTCGACCCCTGGTATTACCGCTACGGCAAAATCTTCTGGCAGGACCCCGTCTATGCCCCGGCCACCAGCGGCGAAGAAAGAATCTTTGACTCCGAGCGCATGCTCGAACTGCTCCAGCAGCAGATTCTCGACGCCGCCCGGCAGGGAAACTGCGTGCTCGTCGGCCGCGGCTCCGCCTGCGCCCTCGCCGGCCGGCCCGGATGCTTTCATGTCTTTGTCTACGCCACCGCCTCCGCAAAAAAAGAGTGGTTTGCGCACGCCTTCCCCGATCGCGCGGCTCAGGCCGAGCAGCATCTGGCGGCCTTTGACCGCCGCCGCGCCGCGGTCATCCGCAAGTTCTATCAGCAGGAGTGGTGCTCCCGCGGCCTCTATCACATGTTGCTGAACTCATGCATCGGAACGGATGCCATGATCTCCGCGGTCGAGTGCGCCGCCGGCCTCTGTCCGGCGCCCGCGGCTGCCGCGGCCCTGTAGCGCCTCACTGCGCCTTGAACGCCTTGTCCACCATGGCATTCGGATCACGCCCCGCGGGCAGCATCGTGAACAGCGACTGGCTCGCCGTCCGCACCACCGCCACATCCGCCGAGCCCCGGTCGGCCACAAACAGCAGGTGGCTCGCGGCAGAAAACGCCATCGCGTCCGGCCCGTCGCCCACGTGCACCGAGCCCTCCCGCCTGCCGTCGTCGATCGAGTAAAGAGCCACCTCCTGCGAGCGCAGGTTGGCCACGTAGACCAGCGCGTTGTCCCGCGATACCAGGCCGCGCACCGGATCGGCCCCGATCGTGTAGGTGTCGCCCACCTCGTCCGTGTAGCTGTAGATCTCGCTCACCGAATCCGAAAGCGAGTTGGCCGCAAAGATCTCGCCCCCGTCGGGCTTCAGCGCCAGATCCACCGGCGCGCGCCCCACATCCATCAGCGCCTCCAGCGCGTCCGGCTCATGTGCCCGGCTCGGCGAGTCCGCCAGCGCAATCGCCATCACCTGGTGCCCTGCCGAGCATGCCGCGAACGCCTTCGACGAATCCGGCAGAATCACCGGGCTCGTCGCGCCAGGACACCCCGTGAATACCGCGCGCACCCGCCCGCTCGCCGGATCAAGCACCGTCACCGAGTCGCCCTTCTCATTGGCAACCACCAGCGTCTTTCCGTCCGGCGCAATCCGCGCCGCTGCCGGCTCCTCGCCCGTTCCGTACTGCGCCACCTCGCGCCGCGTCTTCAGGTCGATCACCGAGACCGTGTTCGATCCCGAGTTCGCCACGTACGCGCGATCGCCCTCGGCATCCACGTCGATCGAGAGCGGCTGCCGGTGCACCCCAATGCTCGCAACCGCCGCGTTGCGCTCCGCGTCGATGACCGTTACTGATCCATTCCCGCCCGGCGCGCCGGCGTTCACTACGTAGATCTCGTTCCGCGTCGGGCTTGCCGCCACCGCCACCGGATGCCGGCCCACTGCAATCTCCCGGTCCACGCGCACATTCACCACGTCCAGCACCGTCACCGTGTCGCTGCCGCCGTTCGTCACATACACATATTCGCGATAATTCGCCGGATACTGCGGAAAATCGTGCCGCCGGCAGCCGTTCACCGCCAGCGCCAATGCGGCCATCGCCAACCACCCCGCCGGCCCCCGGCCACCGCGTGCTGACCGCCCGCCATCGCTCACGGCCGGCTCGCTTCCGCGGCCGCCGTCACGCCGCGCTCCAGCCTCCGGCCCACAATCGGCGCAATCTGCTCCACCTCCCGCATCATCGCGGCAAACTGCTCCGGATAGATCGACTGCGGCCCGTCTGATAGCGCGCTCTCGGGATGGTTGTGCACCTCCACAATCAGTCCGTCGGCGCCCGCCGCAATCCCCGCGCGCGCCATCGGCGCCACGCTGTCCCGCCGCCCCGTCCCGTGGCTCGGATCCACCAGGATCGGCAGATGGCTCACACGCTGCAACGCCGGAATAATGCTCAGGTCCAGCGTGTTGCGCGCATGGTCGGCAAACGTCCGCACCCCGCGCTCGCACAGGATCACCTCGTAATTGCCCTCGCTCATCACATACTCGGCGGCCATCAGAAACTCTTCCAGCGTCGCGCTCAGCCCGCGCTTCAGCAGCACCGGCTTGCGCGTCCGCCCCGCCTTCTTCAGCAGCGAAAAATTCTGCATGTTGCGCGCGCCAATCTGGATCACGTCCGCCCACTCCGCCACCAGGTCCAGCGATTCGCTGTCGGTCGCCTCCGTCACAATGCGCAAACCCAGCCTCGCTCGCACCTCGGCCATGATCTTCAGCGCCTCCAGGCCCAGTCCCTGGAACGCGTACGGCGAAGTCCGCGGCTTGTATGCGCCGCCGCGAAAAAACTGCGCCCCCGCCGCCGCCACCTGTTCCGCAATCGCAAACGTCTGCTCCCGGCTCTCCACCGAACAGGGCCCCGCAATCACCGCCAGGCTGCGGCCCCCGATCGTCGCGCCGTTCGGGAACCGCACCACCGTGTCCTCTTCCTTCACGTCGCGGCTGGCCAGTTTATACGCCTTCGAGACGCGGATCACCTCCGCCACCCCGGAAAGCGACGCCAGATTCCCGCGGTCCACCTCTCCCTGGTTGCCGGTGATCCCGATCGCGGTCCGCTGCGCTCCCGGCAGCGGATGGGGCCGGAAGCCCAACTGCTCGATATGCTCGCAGACCGCCCGAATCTCTTCTTCCGTCGCCTGCGCCTTCATCACGACCAGCATCCTTCGCCCCCGATCCCTCAGTGTACCGGCTCTCCGGAATGCCGGGCAATCCTCGCCATGCGCGCTCCCGCAACGCGGCCAGGCCCCCAATCCGCCATCCGCTTACTTGCCGTCGTCCCGCGCCTGCGCGCTGCGCGCGGCAACCACCGCCGGCGCAATCACCATTCCGATAAAGGCTAAAGCAATAATCAAATCGTGCATCGTCGCGCTCCTCGATTCGCCGCCTGCTGCCGGCTCATACCGCAACCATCGGAGGATCGCGCGAAATCTCTACGTAAAAGATGTGCATGGATGTGCCGATCGTGCGCATGCGGGCCGCGGTTGCGCTCGTCCCTGAATGGGAAGCGTGGAAAACATCTCTCTCTTGCTCTCGCCCGCCGCCTTATCGCAGCCCGGATCTCTCTCCGTCCGCCTGCGCCTCGCCGCTCTTCTGTCCCCGCCATTTCAGCCACAGCCACGCCACATAGCCCAGTTGAATCGCCCACGTGATCGTGTACGCGGCCTGCCGGTACGTATGATCCAGAACCTCCGGGTCCGGCGATGACGCGAACAGCAGCAGATACGCAACCCGCGCCAACAGAACAATGGGCAGCGCGCAAATCAGTCCCAGGGCAAGTTTCTTCATCCGTCTCCTCGTCTCTCAAGCCATTCCCGTACCTGGCCTGCGGCCGTGCGCGCTCTTAGCCCTCCAGGGCTCGCTGCGCCTCGGCTGCCGCAATCCTCTGCTGCTTCCGTTCCACCGCATACCGCAGCCCCAGAATCAGCAGACCCCACAACAGCCACGCAAGAATGTTCCAGCCCCAGGCCGCCAGCATGCGCGGATCCTTCACCCCCGTGTCCGGGCCCCCGCCAAACACCGGCGCCGGATGTTGCGTCCGCCACCAGCGGTTCGACATGTAGACGATCGGCACGTCCAGCGCGCCAAAGATATTCAACACCGCCGCCAGCGTCTGCATCTGCGGCCCCGCCGCAAACCGCCGCAGCAGCAGATAGCTCGCGTAGATCAGCCACAAAACCAGCGTCGTCGTCAGCCGCGCATCCCACGTCCACCAGATGCCCCACGCCCGCCGGCCCCAGATCGGGCCCGTCGTCAGCACCACCGTGCAGAAGACCACGCCCACCTCTGCTCCCGCCAGCGCCCACGCGTCCAGCCGCTGCGCCCACTCGTGGTGTTCCCGCCGCGCCGCCAGATACCCGATCGATCCCACCAGCGACACCACGAAGAAAATCGACGAGTCCATCGCGGTGGCCACGTGATAGTAGAAAATGCGGGCAATCTCGCCCTGCATCGCGTCGTTCGGCGCAACGTAGATCGCCTGGTAGTATCCCCAGGCCAGCAGCGCTGCCGTCACCGCAATATACAGTCCAATTGCAAATCGTTTCATGGGGAACCTTGGTTCTCCTTGGGTGTATCGCCCTGTAGGGGTGGTGGCGCCGGGAACCGCGTTTCTTCAGCTCAAGGAGCGAAGAGCGACGCATACCCTGTGTCTGTGCGCGCGGAGCGATGCGGAGATGAGGAAAAATGGCCCCGTCCCTTCGGGTTGCGATAAAAATCGGGCCATACTGTGTTGTCGGCCTCAGCCTTGGAGCCACCAAAGCCTTTGGCCGCCGCCTTGTCTGGTCCGATTTTTTCCCGCAACGCTCGCCATCCTTATAGGTCGATACAACCTAGTGTACGATGCAGCGAGTGGAAGGATGTGATTTGGGTCACCTGCCGTCAGCGCCAGTCCGTCCTCATCTCCGGCGTCCAATCTCCAGCGCCACCGCCTGTGGCCGCCGCTCTTTTCTGCCTCGGCGCGTCCTCAAACCCGCCCTCCGCTGCGTCGGAAACTGCAACTTCTGCGCCCAGGGAGCATCTGTCAAACATACCGGTTCGTATCCAGACATCCCCGTGCTGGTCCCCGGCTCTTGCGCCCGGTCTCAGCAGACAGGAGCGGCGCATCATGCAATCTTTCCGCGGCCGGCGGCAACAGATTCCTCAACCTGCCCCCGGGCTGCCGCGGAGAGGCAAAAACCCGCAGCCCCCGGCCGCCGCTCTGCCTCGCGTCCATGGGCGCACCACAGATGTAACTGCGCGCACTGCGAGCGGCCAATCTCGTCACCATACACTCTTTCAGTACACACATGCGTCTCCATCTCGCATCGCTGATTGAAGACTTCCGGCGCCCTGGCGGCAAGCTGGCCCGCCAGATCGCCGTCGTGCACTATCGTGGCAACCGGC
>JAKCDN010000210.1 GCA_021841795.1 Acidobacteriota bacterium
TGGGCGACTGTAGCCGCGTTCGATTGCGTGCCATGTTGGCGCTGCATGGGTCGTGCCGACTGGAGTTCTATGGCTTCAGGATACGGTTACGCAGGAGTTGCGACAGCAGCGAAAGCGGCCGCTGGAGGGCGTTGCGGCGGGGTTGGGATGGCGGCTTCCCATCCCTCGCGCAGAGGATGCGCGAAGGATGGGGCGCCAGCGTGTTCGGGACGAGCACCCGACGCGGGCTGAGTTGCCGACCCGTTAATCGGCCAGGTCGAAGCGGTCAAGGTTCATGACCTTGGACCAGGCGGCGGCGAAATCCTTGACGAACTTGCGTTCGCCGTCTTTGGCCGCGTAGACCTCGGCGAGGGCGCGGAGCTGGGAGTTGGAGCCGAAGACGAGATCGACGACGGTCGCGGTCCACTTGAGATCGCCGGTCTTGCGGTCGCGGCCTTCGAGGACGCCCTCGGTTTTCGACGGGCTCCATTGCGTGCCCATGTCGAGCAGGTTGACGAAGAAGTCGCTGGTGAGGGTTTCAGGGCGGCCGGTGAGGACGCCGTTCCTGGAGCCGGCGAAGTTGGCGCCGAGGACGCGCAGGCCGCCGACGAGGACGGTCATCTCCGGCGCGGTGAGCGAGAGCAACTGGGCCTTATCGAGCAGCATCTCGGCCTGACAGCTTTCCATGCCCTTGCGGACATAGTTGCGGAAGCCGTCGGCTTTGGGCTCGAGAAGGGCGAAGGACTCGACATCGGTTTGCTTTTGCGAGGCGTCCATGCGGCCGGGGGCGAAGCCGACCTTGAGGTTGTAGCCGGCGTTGCGGGCGGCAGCTTCAACGGCCGCGGTTCCGGCAAGCACGATCAGGTCGGCGAGAGAGATTTTTTTATTGGCTTTGGACGAGCGGTTGAACTCCCGCTGAATTTTTTCGAGTTGAGCGAGGACTTTTCTGAGATCGGCGGGCTGGTTGACTTCCCAGCTTTTCTGCGGGGCGAGGCGGATGCGCGCGCCGTTGGCGCCGCCGCGCTTGTCGCTGCCGCGGAAGCTGGCTGCCGCGGCCCACGCGGTGGTGACGAGCTGAGCGATGGAGAGGCCCGAGGCGAGCACCCTGGCCTTGAGGGCAGCAATCTCTTTTTCGCCGATGAGCTTGTGGTTGAGGGCGGGGATGGGATCCTGCCAGATGAGCTCCTGGCTGGGCACGAGCTTGCCGAGGTAGCGGGAGCGGGGGCCCATGTCGCGGTGGGTGAGCTTGAACCAGGCGCGGGCAAAGGCCCTGGCGAACTCCCTGGGGTTCTTCATGAAGCGGCGGGAGATCCGGGCGTAGGCGGGATCGAAGCGCAGGGAGAGATCGGTGGTGAGCATGGTGGGGGTGTGGCTCTTGGCGGGATCGAAGGCATCGGGGATGAGTCCGGCGCCGGCGTTGCCTTTGGGCTTCCACTGATGGGCTCCGGCGGGGCTTTTGGTCAGCTCCCACTCGAAGCCGAAGAGGTTCTCAAAGAAGTTGTTGCTCCACCGGGTGGGGGTTTTGGTCCAGATGACTTCGAGTCCGGAGCCGATGGCGTCGCCGGCCTTTCCGGAGCCGAAGCTGGAGTTCCAGCCGAGGCCCATCTCCTGGATGGGCGCGGCTTCGGGCTCAGGGCCGACGTGGCTGGCGGGCCCGGCGCCGTGGGTTTTGCCGAAGGTGTGTCCGCCGGCGATGAGGGCGACGGTCTCTTCGTCGTTCATGGCCATGCGGGCGAAGGTCTCGCGGATGTCGCGGGCGGCGGCGATGGGATCGGGGTTGCCGTTGGGGCCTTCGGGGTTGACGTAGATGAGGCCCATCTGGACGGCGGCGAGAGGATTGGCGAGCTCGCGGTCGCCGGAGTAGCGCTGATCGCCGAGCCAGGTGGCCTCAGGCCCCCAATCGGTATCGACCTGCGGCTCCCAGATGTCGTCGCGGCCGCCGCCGAAGCCGAAGGTTTTGAAGCCCATGGATTCCAGGGCGACGTTGCCGGCAAGGATGATGAGATCGGCCCAGGAGAGCTTGCGGCCATACTTCTGCTTGATGGGCCAGAGGAGGCGGCGGGCCTTGTCGAGATTGACGTTGTCGGGCCAGCTATTGAGGGGCGCGAAGCGCTGGGCGCCATGGCCTGCGCCGCCACGGCCGTCGGCGATGCGATAGGTTCCGGCGGAGTGCCAGGCCATGCGGATGAAGAGCGGACCGTAGTGACCGAAGTCGGCAGGCCACCAGTCCTGGGAAGCGGTCATGAGAGCGCGGAGATCCTTGACGACGGCATCGAGGTCGAGGGTCTTGAACTCTTTGGCGTAGTTGAAGGACTCGCCCATGGGGTTGGACAGGGAAGATTGCTGATGCAGGATGGCGAGATTGAGCTGATTGGGCCACCAGTCGGCGTTGCCCTTGGCTGCCGCGGTGGTGTGCTGCAACATGCCGCCCGTGAACGGGCACTTTGCTTGGGTAGACATATCGATCTCCTGCGGCCGTATGCTCAGCCGGCATTTCCAGTATAGGAGCGTTGCGGCGGGACGGAGGCTACTCCGGCTCCGGGGGCTGCGGATCGGCGGCAAAGAAGGATTCGACATCGACGATGTTCTGCGTGACGCGGTAGGGCGGGAGGGATTGGAGAAAGATCTGGCCGTAGCGCTGGGTGCGGACGCGGGGGTCGAGGAGGACGAGCAGGCCGCGATCTTCGAGCGAGCGGATGAGGCGGCCGAAGCCCTGTTTGAGGGTGAGGACGGCTTCAGGAACCTGATAGTCGAAGAAGGGCTTGCCGCCGGACTCCTCGATCGCCTTCATGCGGGCCTGGACGACGGGATCGGAGGGAACGGCAAAGGGCAGGCGGTCGATGATGACGCAACTGAGGGCCTCGCCCTGCACGTCGACGCCCTGCCAGAAGCTGGAGGTGCCGAAGAGGACGGCGTTGGGGGTGGAACGGAACTCCTCAAGGAGGGCTTTGCGCGGGGCCGTGCCGTGCAGGAGGATGGGGAAATCGAGGACGGGGAGCAGACGATCGTGGAGGGCGCGCATCTGGCTGTAGCTGGTGAAGAGGCAGAAGGCGCGACCGCGGGAGATGCGCAGGATGCGCTCGATGGTTTTGGCGGCCGCATCGGGGAACTCGGCGGCGCGGGGATCGGGCATCTGCGGGGGCAGATAGAGCAGGGCCTGGCGTTCGTAGCGGAAGTGCGAGGGAACGACGAGCTCACGTGTGTCGTTGAGGCCGAGACGGCGGCGCAGATGCTCGAAGCCGCCCTGGACGGTGAGGGTGGCCGAGGTAAGGACGACGGTGGGGATCTGGTCCCAGACGAGATCGTGGAGGATGGAAGAGACATCAATGGGCGTGGCCTGGAGGAAGGTGCTGCGCGCCGCACCGCGCGGGGCGGGCCGCTGCGCGAGCTGCTGGGAGAGACTTGCCTCAGAGGCATGGGCCTGGGAATCGCGCCCGGCGCGGGCGAGATCCTGGCCTTTGAAGGCGGCGGAGCGGTCAGAGGAAAAGCCGCCGCGGCGCTCGAGCCAGAAGACCATGTTGTCGGCCCTGGCTTCGAGCATGTAGGAGAGATCGGCGCGCAGGGCGGCGGCGCGGGCCTCGAGGCCGGGCGCTTCCTCAATGGCGCGGAGGCGGTCCAACTCGGCTTCAAGGAGTTTGAGGGTGTTCAGGACGCCGAGATAGAGGTCGCCGGAAGACTCGAGGAACTCTTCGCGTCCGCTGAAGGGATGGCGGCCGTCACCCTGCTGCGGGAGCGCCGAGAAGAAGAGCCGGGCGCGCTCGCGCAACTGCTGGGTGAGGATGTGGACCTGCGCGGAGTCGTGCTTGCCGCGAAGGAGCACGTCGGCGTCGCGGGCAAAGTCCTCGAAGCGGAGGTTGGACAGGGAGCGGCCGAAGTAGCTGGAGGCCACCTCTTCGAGCTCGTGCGCCTCATCGAAGATGACGGCGGCAGCGGGGGGCAGGATGCCGGCATCCGGGGCGTCGGCGGCGGCCTCGCGGACCGCGGCATCGGCAAAAAAGAGATGATGGTTGACGATGATGAGGTCCGACTCCGCTGCGCGGCGGCGCATTTCCGTGATGAAGCAGCGGCGGTAGTCAGGACACGTGCTGCCGAGACAGGCTTCAGAGCGGGCATCGAGCTTGTGCCAGAGAGGACTGGACTCGGGCAGCGAGGAGAGCTCGGCGCGGTCGCCGGTTTCGGTCGTTGGCTCCCAATCGGCAATCTGCCGGTACTCGTTGATCTCATCGAGGCCGGAGAGGATGGGCTGATCGCGGAGGGCGTAGAGCTTGCGGCGGCAGAGATAGTTGGCGCGGCCTTTCATGTAGCAGACATGCAGCTCGCCGAGGAGGGCCTGGAGAAACGGGAGGTCGCGAAAGAAGAGCTGGTCCTGAAGGGCCTTGGTGCCGGTGGAGACGATGACGCGCTGGCCGGTGCGCAGCGCGGGAAGCAGATAGGCGAGCGTCTTGCCGGTTCCGGTGCCGGCTTCGACGATGAGATGGCGGCGCTCGTCGAGCGCGCGCTCGACGGCTTTGGCCATCTGGTACTGGCCGGGCCGGACCTCATAGGGCAAGGGCGAGCGGGCGAGGATGCCGCCGGGGGCAAAGAACTCGTGGAGGGTGGGCAGGGAGCGGATTGGGGAATCGTGGAGAGGCATCGAGGGCGCTGCAATCCATGATAGAGAAGCGGGGAGCACGGGAACGAGAGGAGCGGGAAACGAGGAGGGTGAGATGGGTGTCTTTTGTTTGACTTTGCCAAGTGGACTAAGGATACTTAGTCCATGGCGTATACCGTGCATCAGGCGAAGACAAACTTCTCGCGCATCCTCAAGGAAGTCGAGGCGGGGCAGGAAGTGATTGTGATGCGCGGCAGGAAGCCGGTGGCCAAGGTCGTGCCGATCGAGTCCCCGGCGTTCTCGCGGAGTGCGCTCGCGGGCTCGTATCGCGGGAAGTTGAGCCGGACGGAGGATGCGTTTGCTCCGCTCAGCGACGCGGAGCTGCGCGAGATGGGCCTGCACTACCTGGCCGACGCCCCCCTGGAGCCTTCGAGCGAGAATCGATGAACTTTCTGCTCGACACGCACACGTTTATCTGGTTTCTCGAGAGGCCGGAGCGGCTGCCGCCGCGGGTCCACGAGATTATCGTGGACTCCGATCAGCCTTTGGCGTTGTCCATGGCCACGCCGTGGGAGATGGCGATCAAGGCCGGGACGGGCAAGCTGGGGAACCCGGGGATTCTTGAGAATTTCGAGCTATTCGCAAGACGATGCGGCTGCACGGTTCTGCCGCTGACAGTAAGGCAAGCCATTGCATCGGGAGGGCTGCCGTTGCGCCACAAGGATCCATTCGACCGGCTGCTGGCGGCACAGGCTTTGGAGCTGGCCCTGACCGTGATCAGTTGCGACACCATATTCGACGAGTACGGCGTAAAGCGCTTTTGGGCATAGTTCCTTCCGCAGCGAAGATTCCGTGCCATCCCAATTGGAGGAAAGATTTGCCGACATATCGCAGATCGGTTGTGCCCGCGAGGGCGGAGGCCTCAGAGTTGCCCCTGGTGGCAATTGTGGGGCGGCCCAACGTGGGCAAGAGCACGCTGTTCAACCGCCTGACGGGGAGCCGGCGCTCGATCGTGGGCGACGAGCCGGGGATCACGCGGGACAGAATTTACGGCGAGTACGAGTGGGCGGGACGGCGCTATCGGCTGGTGGATACAGGCGGCATTGTGCCGGACGATCCGGAGCTGATTCCGACGGAGATCTTCCGGCAGGCGCAGGTGGCGCTGGAGGAGGCGGATGCGCTGGTGATGGTGGTGGACGCGCGCACGGAGCTGGCGCGGCCGGACTACGACCTGGCGCGCCTGCTGAAGCGCGGGGGCAAGCCGCTG
>JAKCDN010000211.1 GCA_021841795.1 Acidobacteriota bacterium
GAGCACGAATGCGACAACCCGCATCGTTGGAGCAGCCGTCCCGCGAAAGGAGGGCGTAGAGAAGCTGGTGGGCCGCGCGTGCTATGTCGATGACATCGTGCGCGAGGGCATGTGGCACGGGGCCGCAGTGCGCAGCACAATTCCACGGGGACGTATCCGTTCCGTCGTCTTCAATCCGGAGATCGACTGGAGCGAGTTTGCCATTGTGACCGCCGCGGATATTCCCGGCAACAATGTGATCGAGTTGATCGTCGCCGACCAACCCTGCCTGGCAAACGGCAAAGTGAATCATTGCGAGGAACCGATTCTCCTGCTCGCGCACGCGGACAGGCAGAGATTGCGCGAGGCCGTTGCCGGGGTCGAGATCGAGTATGACCCGCTGCCGCCCGTCTTCACCATCGAGGCGAGCGAGCGGCAGGATCCGATCGTATGGGGCGAAGACAACCTGCTCAAGAGCTTTGTGCTGGAGAAAGGCGATATCGATTCGGCATGGGCGCTTGCAGCGCACATTATCGAAGGCGAATACCGCACCGGCGCACAGGAACATCTCTACATTGAGAACCAGGGAGTGATCGCCGAGTATAGCGCCGTGGATGGGGTCACGGTGTGGGGCTCGCTGCAGTGCCCGTATTACGTCTTCAAGGCCCTGCGCGGTGTTTTCAATCTTCCGGACGAGCGGCTGCGCGTCGTGCAGACGGAGACCGGCGGCGCATTCGGCGGCAAGGAGGATTATCCTTCGGTCATCGCCTGCCACGCTGCGCTGCTGGCGATGAAGTGCGGCCACCCGGTGAAGATGATTTACGACCGCATGGAAGATCTTGCGGTTACCACCAAGCGCCACCCGGCGCGCGTGCGCCACCGCACGGCCCTGGACAGAGACGGCAAGCTCCTGGGAATGGAGATTGCGCTCGATACCGACGGCGGCGCGTACGCCACACTATCGTCCACGGTGCTCTCGCGCGCCACGCTCCACGCCACGGGCCCGTATCTCTGCCCCAACGTGCGTGTCCGCGCACGCTCCTGGGCGACGAACCACGTTCCTTATGGAGCCTTTCGCGGCTTTGGCGCACCACAGGCGGTCTTTGCCATGGAGCGGCACATGGATGAGATGGCCGCGGCGCTCGACATGGATCCAGTCGATCTGCGGCGGAGGAATTTTCTGCACGAGGGCGACACCAACGCCACTGAGCAGATGATGCGCGAGCCGGTGATTCTCGATCGCCTGCTCGATCGCGCGCTGCAGGAAAGCGGGTTGCGCGAAAAATGCGCACGTTTCGCCGCGGAGAACGCAGGAAGCCATGTTCGACGCGGCATGGGGCTGGCGGCGTTCTATCACGGGTCGGGATTCACCGGCTCCGGCGAAGTTTATCTCAACTCACTGGCCGGCGTGGACGTGACGCCGGCGGGCAGGGTGCGGGTTCTGGTTTCAAACACCGAGTTTGGCCAGGGGACCAACACCATTCTCACGCAGATTGCGGCCGAATCGCTGGGCATCGACTATGCCGATGTAACCATGGCTGCGCCGGATACAAAGCTGGTGCCGAACAGCGGGCCGACCGTTGCTTCGCGCACCTCAATGGTTGTGGGTCGGCTTATCGAGCGCGCATGCCGGCAACTGATTGACACGCTGCGCGAGCACGCAGAGCTGGGCAGCGATTACACACGCGAGGAATTTCTTGCCGCCTGCGAGCGATACCGCGACGCGCATGCCGAGGTCCAGTCGCTCTGCCGCTACGAAGCGCCTCCGGGCATTTACTGGGACGACACGAGGTATCACGGCGAGGCATACGGCGCTTATGCGTGGGCTGTTTACGTGGCTCAGGTCGCGGTGGACACGGTGACTTACTCCGCCGAGGTGGAAGGTTTCTGGGCGGTGCAGGAGGTGGGCCGCGTGCTGCATCCGGTTCTGGCCGCGGGCCAAATTGAGGGGGGCATCGCGCAGGGCATCGGCTACGCCCTCTACGAAAAGGTGGTGCTTGAGAACGGCCGCATGAGCAACAATCAGATGACCAACTACATTATGCCAACGGCCGAGGATGTTCCGCCGATCCATGTCTACTTTGAGGAACTTCCCTTCCGCTACGGCGGATTCGGCGCCAAGGGCATTGGGGAACTGCCTCATGACGGGCCAGCGCCGGCCATTCTGAATGCGATCCGGAATGCGACGGGCGTTGGATTCAACTCGATTCCGCTTTTGCCGGAGGATCTATGCGCGCGGTTTTGCTCAGACGCACAGGTTGAGGAGCCGGCCCGCCTATGAGCGTTCACGAACATGCGGGGCAGACGGCGGCGTGGGCCACGATCCGCCTGACCGTCAATGGCGAAGAGCACACGGTGACGGCGCCGCCAATGAAGCGGCTGCTCGACGTGCTGCGCGAGGACCTGCATCTGACGGGCACCAAGGAGGGCTGCGGCGAGGGAGAATGCGGATCCTGTTCGGTGCGTCTGAATGGCGAGCTGGTGAACAGCTGCCTGGTTCCGGCGCTGCAGGCCCAGGGAGCAAAGATTCAAACGGTAGAAGGCCTCAGGCTCGAAGACGGCCTCCACCCGCTGCAAGAGGCATTTCTGCGCTGTGGAGGAGCGCAATGCGGCATTTGCACGCCGGGCATGCTGATGGCCGCGGCGCAACTGCTGGCGCAGAATCCGCACCCTTCGACGGCGGAGATTCGCGAGGGCCTGGCCGGCAATCTTTGCCGCTGCACCGGCTTCATGCGGATCTTTGAAGCGGTTGCAGCCGCGGCTGGAGTCGCGGAACGGCCGGCAGCATTGGAGGGCGGCGATGCGCGGTAATGCAGACCAGCACGCACTGGTCGCACCTGGCAGCCTGGGGGCGGTGCTCGACCTGCTGGCCGCGGAGCCGCGCGAGTGGACGCCGATTGCAGGCGGCACCGAGCTGATGGTGGCCTTCTCAGCGGGCCGGCTGAAGGCGCGCAAACTCGTCAGCCTTTGGGGGATTCCCGACCTGCAAGCCCTGCGGGTAACTGCCGATGAGGTTTCGATCGGCGCCGCGGCAACCTTTCTTGAACTGCGCAGGCAGGCAACAATCCAGTCCGATTTTCCGCTTCTGGCCAGGGCTGCAGGCTGGATCGGCTCCATTGCCAACCAGAGCCGCGCCACGCTGGGCGGAAATGTGGTGAACGGCTCACCCGCCGCCGATTCTTCACCAGCGCTTCTGGTATACGACGCCGAGGTGGAGGCGATCTCGGTTCGCGGCAGCCGCAGACTTCCCTACTCCGAGTTCCATACCGGATACAAGCGCAACGTACTGGCCGCGGACGAACTGCTCTATGCGATCCATCTGCCGCGGCGCTTCACGGAGCACAGGCAATATTTGCGCAAGGTGGGGACGCGTCGCGCCATGGCAATCGCCAAGGTTGCGCTCGCCGCCAGCGCACGGCTGGAACGCGGGACGATCCGCGAGATTCGGCTGGGAGCGGCGAGCCTGGCGCCGTTTCCCACGCGGCTCAGGCGGACCGAAGAGGTTCTGCTTGGTCAGGCACCGATGGAGGAAACACGGCGCGCGGCGCGGAGTGCGCTGCTTGCCGAGATTGCGCCGATCGACGATATTCGCTCCAACGCGATCTATCGGCGGCGCGTGGCTGCAAATCTGCTGGAGGAGTTTTTGCTCGAACTGGGCCGGGAGGAATGCCGCGGGTGAATGCCACGCTTGCAGCCTGGAATGCAGCCACCGCAGAGGCGGCGCGCGAGGCGATGCTCGCCTGCTGCGGCTCGGCACGCTGGGCCAAGGCCATGACGGACCTGCGGCCGGTTGCAAGTGTCCCGGCGCTGAGCGAAGCCGCGGATCGGGTATGGAGCGCCATGCAGGAGCCGGACTGGATCGAGGCCTTTGCCTGCCATCCGCGCATCGGCGAGCGCAAGAGCGCAGTTCACACGGGCGCGTAATCGGCAACATGGTCGCAGCAGGAACAGGTTCAAACCGGGTCAGCAAGCGAGCGCGTGATGGCGGAGATGGCCGCGGGAAACAAGCAGTATGAAGAACGATTTGGATTTACATACATCGTCTGCGCCACGGGCAAAAGCGCGGAAGAGATGCTGGCAATCCTGAGGCGGCGGCTCGCATCGACACGCGAGGTGGAGTTGCTGGAAGCCGCCGAACAGCAGCGGCAGATCATGCAGATTCGTCTGGGAAAGTGGCTGGTGGAATGAGCGCAATTACGACTCACGTGCTGGATACCGTGCTGGGCAAACCCGCCGCCGGGATGGCTGTGCGCCTGGAAAGGCTGGAAGGCGGCTGGATCGAAGTGGTTGAAGGCGAGCCGGCGGAGCGGGTTACGGATGCGCCCTGCGACTGGGTTGAGGTTGCCGCAGGCCTTACCGACGCCGACGGCCGCTGCCGCGATCTTGCCATCGACGCGCCGGCGGGTGACTACAGGCTTAGCTTCGCAACCGGTGCATATTTCAAAGACCGGAACCGACTCAGCATCTACTCTGAGATTGTTATCGCCTTTGCCTGCGACGGCAAGGGGCACTATCATCTCCCGCTGCTGCTCAGCGAAAACAGTTACACCACCTATCGAGGGAGCTAACCTATGGCCCGACTTGGAGAGAACCGGTACGGGAAGTCCCGCGTGCGCCTTTCGCGCATTACCCGCCACAGCGACCGGCATGAGTTTGACGAGTGGATCGTGCACATCATGCTGCATGGCAGCTTTGAGGCGAGCTACACGGAAGCCGACAACAGTCTGGTTCTGCCCACCGACACGATGAAGAATACCGTGTACTACGTGGCGCGCGGATCGAAGGCGGCGTGCATCGAGGCATTCGCCCTGGAATTGGGCGACTACTTTCTTGCCCACCAGCCACAGGTATCAAAGGTCGAGATCGGCGTACAACAGAAGGCCTGGAAACACATGGCAACCGAGGGACCGCCGGAGCCCACAACGTTCCGGATGAGCGGAGCGGAGCTTGAAACGGTCCAGGTCGAGCGGGCAAGAGGAGGCGCGTGGAATGTCATCTCCGGTATCGACGGGCTGATCATCCTGAAGACCAGCCGGTCGGCCTTTACCGGCTACATCGAGGACAAGCTCACGACGCTCAAGCCGGCCGCGGACCGTATCTTCGGAACGCGCGCAACCATTGCGTGGGAGTACAACACGGCCGCGCCCGACTACGTAGAGGCGCGCAGGCGAATTCTAGGCGCACTGCTGAAGGAGTTCGCTGCGCACAACAGCATGAGCGTGCAGCATACTCTCTTCGACATGGGCAAGGCCGCGCTGGACGCGGCGCCGGAGATTGCGCGCATTCGCCTCTGCATGCCGAATCTGCATCATCTGCTGGCCGACCTGAGCCCATTCGGTCTCGATAATCCAAACCACATTTTTGTTCCCATCGACGAGCCGCATGGTACGATCGAGGCCACCGTCGAGCGGTAATTCATAGAGAGAACCCACATCCGGTGTCGAGCGTCACGAACCCGCAAGCCAAGGTGAACGCGCAGGAGAGCGCGGCAGAACGCTACGGCCTGCGCGCGGGCGTGCTGGGCCCGGCGGAAACGCTGGCGCAATCGGTCTCAGCCATGGCGCCGAGCACCTCTTCGTCGCTCACGATTCCGCTGGTGTTTGCCCTGGCCGGCAACGCCACATGGTTCGTCTATCTGCTGGCCACGGGGGTGATGCTTCTGGTGGGATTCTGCATCAGTCGCTTCGCCAGGATCTCCGCGTCGCCCGGATCACTGTACAGTTACACGGCAGACACGCTGCCGCCTGTCTTCGGCGTTGCCGCCGCCTGGGGATTGCTCCTGGCCTATCTGGCTACGGGCGCTTCAGTCGCCGGCGGCGCGCTCTACTATGCCATCGTACTTTGCCAACAGTTTTTC
>JAKCDN010000212.1 GCA_021841795.1 Acidobacteriota bacterium
TTGGAGACAAACGGTGCGACGTTGGGGTGGTTAAAGATGTTGTTGAGGGCGCCGGCGAGGTCGTCTTCGGCGGTTTGTCCGGAGGGGAGCACGGTTCCATTCAGCAGCGTCTTTGAGGAGGTGTCGTGCTCGGTCTCGACCGCGGCCATGGGGGCCAGATAGTTGGGCGTGGGATTGGGAAAGCGTGAGGGCGTGCCGCCGGTCGAGGATGCGTAGGTCCATCCGGTGTAGGCTTTGGCGAAGGCCTGCACCTGGTCCTGCGTGTAGGTGGGGATGGGATTGCCGTTTCCGTCCAACTGCATGGTCCCGTCCGGATTCAGCTCGACGAGGCCGATGGTGAAGAGCTGCATGAACTCGCGCGCGTAGTTCTCATTGGCAATCTGGCCGGCGGGCGCCTTGGCGCTGTTGAGCATGTTGAGGTAAGCTCCCATCCCCGGCGACAGGGTGACGTCGTGCATGATGGTGGCGAAGTTGGTGAAGGCATCCTGCGCGAGCGTGTTGTGGTAGTAGGTGATGGTGGTGGCATTGACGCTGTCGCTGGAGATGACGAAGAGCTCACTGAGCGCAAAGGCCACGCGCTGGCGCAACTGGTCGGGGGCGGTGAGGGCGGTCTGCCACCACTCGGACTCCTCGCAGGGAGTGGGATTGTTGGCGGCGGAGCAGAGCGGAGGCAGCGGCGAAGGGATGTTGGCGAGCGGGGTGTCGGGCGTGTTGAACTGCTCGCTGATCCAGGCGTCGAGGCCGATGGACTGCACGTGCTGAATGCCGTTGAGCGTGGGGCCAAAGGTGGCCTGATCGAGCAGGCGCGCGGCCGGGGCCACGGCGGCCACATAGACGGGGGCGCTTACCGCGCCCGATGCCGTTCCGCCGGGGTTGGGATTGGCCACATCGATGCTGACCGACGAGGTTCCGCTGGGAATATTGAGGGTGGCCTGCAACTCGATGGGAGAGATAAAGGTTGTTGTCAGGTTGGCGCCGGCGGACTGAACCTGCGCACCATTGACGAAGTTCGAGCCGGCGACGGTGACGGTGTAGCTGTTTCCGGACTCAGGAGCCGCCGAGGCCGAGGTCACGCCGGGAACCGGATTCAAGATGCTCAACTGAGCCGAGCCGGACACAGAGGGTGAAGCCGTGCTCACGGCGGAGACGGTGACGACATTATTGGTTGGAATGGAGGCAGGAGGCGTGTAGACACCGGAGGCGGAGATGGCGCCGTAGGTGCTGTTGCCTCCGGAGACGCCATTCACCTTCCAGGTGACCGCGTTGTTAGGCAGGCTGGTGACCGTGACGAGGAAGTTTACGGTCCCACCGAGCCGCACCTGGCTGGCGCCACTGACGGTGACAGAGGGGGACTGAGATCCGCCGCCGTAGCCGGAGCCGCAACCGGCAATCAGGCACGACAGGGTGCAGACCAGGGTAAAGCCAAGGCAAGAAAGCCCAGAATCGCGCACGCGCTACCTCCGAACCACGTAATCTGACCGCGCAAGGGCCAACGTATTTTTCGAATATCGGAGATACTAACTCCAATTTGAGAGGATTGTCGCGCAACGGCGCAGTTTTTTTTAGGGCCTGCCGACTGGTGGGCAGGCCTGCGGTTCAGAGGCGGAGCGCACTCAGAACAGGGAATCGAAGGCGCTGAAACGCCGTTCGAGCTCCCATTGGGCCGCAGCTTTTTCACTGCCGCCCAGATAAGCCGCACAGGCCGGCGAGGGCTTTTGAGCGCCCGGGGTATCGCTCCGGCAGGGTTGGGCGGCGGCCTGAAAGTCGTCCGGCCGGAGCCAGAGGCTCTTGCCGGGCAGAAAGGAGTGCTCCAGGCTGGTTCGCGCGAGCCGTTTGAGGTCTGAATAGCTGAGGTTGTAGTCAATGGCGGCGCGGACGAACTCATGGGTGAGATCGATCCGGCTGACGCCTTCGTCGTCGGTTGAAAGCGCCACGGGAACTTTATCAGCGCGATAGACGGGGAAGGGATGCCGGGCGCCATTGACGCCCAGAATGCCCTCGTTCGAGCTCAGGTTGATCTCGACCATGATGTGCCGGGCGGCCATCTCCTTGAGGAGTCCGGGAGCGTCGTCTTCATCGGCCACGTCAACGCCATGCCCGATGCGCTGCGCGTGCGCGAGCTCGACGGCCTGGCGGATGTGAAAGCGCAGACCCTCGGGCGGGACGAGGCCCATGACAAGCTCGCCGGCATGCAGGGAGATGGGGACATCGGGATAGATCGAGTGGAGATAGCCGATGATCTTCATCTGCAGGGTGTAGTCGCGCATGGAGACGTAGCCGTCTTCGGGCTGCACCAGATTGATCCCCACCCAGAGGTCATCGTTTGCGGCGCGGCTTGCGGAGACGGTTTCAAACCCGAGCAGCGCCTGGGCAAACACGTCTTCAGGGGCGTTGGCGCGGAGCAACTGGTAGATATAACGAACTTCAACCCGGCAGGCGGAGGCAGCGCGCGGGGCGCCGCAGCGTTCGAGCAGCCGGCGTTGCGCTTCAGCCTGCTGGACCTGAGCGCGGCCGGCAGCCACCTCGTCGCGGAGGCCGCTGTCGAGCAACTGCTGCCGGAGCTGCGCGAATGCACGGAGGTCGGCGGCGGCCAGTTGCGGGCTCCAGCCGATTCGGGCCGCGGTCTGCCTGGCATGGCTGAAGGGCGGCGTTTGCATCAGCTCAAGGTACTGCTGATTCTGGGCGGCGGCGCGGCCGGCGACCTCATCGACCCACTCGCCGATGTGGGAGGCGCTGAGCCCGTCGAAGCGCGCGAAGGTGGCAAAAAACTGGTCATGCCCGCTCCAGCCGAGAGTTGGCTCAAAGCTGCGCATGGAGAAGGCGTCGATCAATTTGTCGTAGAGCGCCTGATCGGCGCTGCTGAGGTTGCCGGAGAGCTGCGCCGCGGGAATGAGGCCGCCTGTGCACGGCGGCGGGGCGAACTTGAGGGCCGCGGCATCGACGCACACGCCGTCTTCGGCAGCGTCGTGAATGAAGGTCTCGGCATACACGGCGCCGGAGAGGTGGACGTGCAGGTCAGCGCCCTTGGGGAACGGATCAAGAAACGCGCGCAACGCGACCGGCCCCTGTTTGACCGCCCTGGCGTAGGCAGCCGCGGCGCGGTCTTCAGCATGGCCGCTGCCGCGAACCAATCCCTGCGCAACGAGCGCGTGGCTGCAGATTGCGGCGGCAAGCACAAGGCCAAAAGGCGAGAAAAAAAACGCGGGGCGTTGCATGGTGCCATTCAGTGTAGCGCAGGGCGCGGGGAGCAGAGATGAGGAGCAGTGGGCCATCGCATTTCAAGCAATGGGATGATTTTGCTTTGCAAGGGCACGGTTTCAGCTTCAGCCGTGCCCTTGCAAAGTTGATATCGCTCGCGGTTCAAAATCCAAATGCGATGGCGTGTGAGGAGCAGAGACGAGGATTGGCGAATCACAACCTGGATTGGTATACTGCGAATGGTTGTTTTGAGTGCACGGCAAGTGGAAACGCCCACCTCTTCCGGCAAGGCCCAAGCGGCACCGCCGGCATCCGCGCAGATTGAATCAACTTTTTTCTCAACTTAGGCCAGGTAGCTCAGTGGTAGAGCGCGGCCCTGAAAAGGCCGGCGTCGGCGGTTCAATCCCGTCCCTGGCCACCACTCCTTCGTTTCACCCCGTCCCACGCTATCTCAAGCACTTCCCCCAAAGCACATAATCCCCTTATTTTCAACGTTACTTTGGCCCCTGATGTCCCAGCGAATTCCTTGACAGCCCATCTGTCTTGGGGGCAACATTGGGGGCAGATCAAGAATTTGGAAAAGTGTTGCCCCCAGGCGTAAATGGAGTTGCCCCCATATGCCGCTAACTGTTTTTGAAATCGATGCTGCAAAGCCTGGCCTTCGGCCCGTCAAGCAACACAAAGAAAGAGACAAGGACGAGAAGGAACAGAAGGGCAAGAACAAGGGTAAGAAGGACGAGCAGTTCCCTTTGAAAGGTGAGGTCCAGGTCAATGTGGGCGACCCGGCCGGGAACGAGCCGGATTCAAGATTTGTAAAGACAGATAAGCCGTACAAGATGGCTGACGGAGGAGGACTCTATCTCGAAGTTCATCCCTCGGGCGGAAAGTACTGGCGATTTAAGTACAGATTTCCGAAGGAGAAGCGAATATCGCTTGGCGTTTATCCCGATGTCGGCCTGGCTGATGCCCGGAAGGAGAGAGACAAATGCCGCGAGCAATTGGCAAAGGGTATTGATCCTGGAGTGACCCGCAAAGCCCTAAAGGCCGCCCACGCCGGAAATGCAGTCAACAGCTTCGAGATTGTCGCCCGGGAATGGCTGACAAAATTCATCGATCCGCTGAAAGAGAGTCACCGAAAGCGGGTCTATGCCAGATTTGAAAATGACATTTTCCCTTACTTAGGCGGCCGCCCTATTGCAGAAATCACGCCTATGGAGTTGCTTGGGGTTATCAGGAAGATCGAGGACCGTGGCGCCGGGGATACCGCCCATCGCACTCTTGGAAGCTGCGGCCAGGTGTTCCGCTACGGCATCTCGACAGGCCGGTGCGAGAGGGATATTACCGCCGATCTTCGCGGAGCTTTGAAGCCAGTGGAAGAGCAGCACTTTGCGGCGGTAACAACCTCGAGTGAGATTGGTGGTATCTTGCGTGCCATCGATGGGTACAGGGGCACCTTCGTGGTTCGATCCGCATTTCGGCTTGCCCCGCTGGTATTCGTACGCCCGGGCGAGCTTCGAAAGGCCAAATGGCAGGATATCGATCTGGATGAAGGAACGTGGCTCCTTGAACTCTCGAAGATAGATGATTCCAAGCGGCGACGAGATGACGTTGATAAATACTTGATCGTGCCTCTATCGCGCCAATCGGTGGAAATTCTCAGGGCCCTCCATGCTCTTACTGGGAGCGACATCTATGTCTTTCCCGGCGCACGTGACCGCAATCGCCCAATGAGCGAGAACGCGATTCTCACGGCTATGCGCCGGATGGGGATTTCCAAGGATGAAATGTGCGGTCATGGTTTTCGTGCCACTGCACGCACTGTGCTGGCGCAAGAATTGCATATTCGACCGGACTTGATCGAGCATGAACTCGGACACCAAGTGATCGATCCAAACGGCCGTGCATACAACCGCGCGACTTTTCTGCCGGAACGCCAGCTAATGATGCAGGTCTGGGCTGATTATCTAGACAAATTGAAATCTCAAAAAGTGGTCCCCATGATGAAACCCATGCCGATTACGGACTTGAAGGCGATCATGGTGCCTGGCTACATGTAGCGAGGGCGGACTGAATCATGCCGTGCCTGCAATGGGTTAGGACGCGAAAACATCGAAGTCAATGAACACGATTCTGAGCATCAGCAGCGAACCGCCCAAAGGCATTTTCCTATCCAGCCCAAACTACGGCGCTGCGATAAGGTCGACGCTCACTCGAGTGACGCGATACTGGTTAACGGCACCGCAGCGTGCTCGGGCGGGCTCAAAAAGAGCCAAGTTCATTCCATCGCTGACTGAACTCCGATAGATCACCCCTTGATAGCCGCATCTCTTTATAAACTCGCAGAGATACTGGCTTGGGGTGTAATCAATAGCGGCGGATTGCGGAACGACTGGCCGCGTAAGCTCATCCCCAAGACGCTCCAAAAAGGGAAGGTCGCTGCGCATCTTCCCGATGTCAACCGCATCCGCAAGGAGGAATGGAGATACCATTTTCCGCGGGTTCCGCAGATCCTCGGTAATCACCCAAAAGCGGCCATAGGTTATCACCTCAAATCCGGCCATAGCGAAGAGGCCTGAGACATTAGCTTCGGCAGAGGAAATTAGCCTCTGTTGGCATGGGTAATGTCTTGGAAAAA
>JAKCDN010000002.1 GCA_021841795.1 Acidobacteriota bacterium
GCGCTCAAACCCGGCGGACAGCTTGGCATTTTGGAGTTTAGTGAGCCCGGCGGCCTTATCGGCAAGGCCTATGCGCTCTACTTCCGGCGCGTTCTGCCGGCCATCGGGCGGCTTATCTGCGGCAGTGCCGGACCCTACAGCTATCTGCCCACATCGGTTGGCGCGTTTCCTCCGCCGGCGGAGATCCTTGCAATGATGCGGCGGGCAGGTTTTGAGAACTGCGCCTGGAAGCCGTATACCTTTGGCATCGCCGGGTTGTACACCGCTACGCGGCCGTCGCTGCCCTGGAATCACCATGCGCTCCGCTAGCCCCAATTCGCGCACATCCGGCGCTCTTGCGGCCGACTCTGTCGCAGCCGGCGCCGACAAGCGCCGCGTGGCGTCGCGGTCGATGGCGGCAGCCGCCGTGATGACGCTGCTCAAGCTGGCCGCCGGCCTTCTCTCCGGATCGCTGGGCGTGCTCTCCGATGCGGCTCACTCGGGGCTGGATCTGGCCGGTGCGGCCCTCACCTTCTTCTCGGTCAACGTCAGTGACAAACCTGCCGACGAGGATCACACCTACGGCCACGGCAAAATCGAAAACCTCTCCGCCTTTGCCGAAGCGGGCCTGATGGTCTTCTCCTGCGTTTGGATCGTGGTCGAAGCCGCCTCGCGCATGGCCTCTCACTCTCTCGACCTGCGCCACTCTCTCTGGCCGGTACTGGTCCTGATTGCTTCCATCGCGGTGGACTTCTGGCGGTCACGCGAGTTGCGGGCCGTGGCCGCGCGCACCGGGTCGCCGGCGCTCGCCACGGACGCGTTCCATTTCGCGTCCGATATCTGGGCCACCCTCGCGGTCCTCGTCGGCCTCGGCGCATCCTGGCTCGGCGCGCGTTTCGGAATTGCCTTTCTCGACTACGCCGATTCTCTGGCTGCCATCCTGGTCTCGCTTCTCATCCTGCGCATGGCTGTCAGCCTGGGCCATCAGGCCGTCGGCGCGCTGCTCGATGAGATCCCCAGAGAGACGCGCAGCCGGCTGGTGCGCGAAGTCGAGCGGGTTCCGGGCGTCGTCGCCGTCGAGCGTGCGCGCGTGCGCCGCGCGGGAGCCGGGCATTTTGTCGATCTTACTCTGGCCTTGCCGCGCCGCTTCACCTTCGAACATACCGGCGAGCTGGTTCGCGCCGCCACCGCCGCCGCCCAGCGCGTTCTCCCCAGGGCCGACGTCGTGATTCACACCGTTCCCCGTGAAACCCGCGCTGAGAGCATCTTCGATCGCGTTCGGGCCGTGGCCGCCCGCAATAACGTCTCCGTGCACGAGTTGAGCGTGCAATCGCATCATGGCCGCCTCCAGATCGAATTGCACGTCGAGATCGACGAAAACAAGAGGCTGCGCGAAGCCCACAACTTTGTCACTGCCCTCGAAGCCGAGATTCTGCGCAACGTGCCGGAGATTGATTCCGTGCTCACCCACATTGAAAGCGAGCCGGCTACGATCGAGCAGCCGGAGGAGGCCGCGGTCGAAGACCGCCGCATCCAGCAGGCGCTGTGCGCCGCGGCCGAAGGCATCCCCGGGATCATCGATGTGCATGCCGTGACCGTCCTGCGCACGCGCGATCATATCGCCGTCACCTGCCACTGCACCCTCCCCGACGATCTCCCCATGCATCGCGTGCACGAGGCCATCACGGCGCTTGAAGACCGCTTCAAGCTGGAGTGTCCGGAAGTATACCGCGTCACCATCCATCCCGAGCCGGTGACCGATAATACCCGATAGGGATTGCTGAAGCATGCGCGCCTCAGTGCGCGGTGCTGTTCCAGGCCTATGATTACTCGCGCCATCGCCAACTTCTTCCAGATCGCCTCGCTCCTTCTTCTCCTGCTGGCTGTGGCGTTGATGTCTGCTGTCGTGACCATGCACTTTGCCATCCATGGCGCCGAGGTGCAGGTGCCCGCCCTGAAAGACATGACCGTAGCCGATGCTTTAAGCGAGACCGCCGGACTTGGCCTGTACCTCGATGTCGATAATCGCTACTATTCGGGCGAGGTGGCCGCCGGGCACATCCTGTCGCAGTCCCCGGCGCCGGGCACGGTGGTGCGCCGCCAGTGGCACGTGCGCGTCTCTGAGAGCCTGGGCCCGCAGAAGGTCGATGTCCCCGATACCGTGGGCGCCGATGAGCGCGTGGCCGCTCTCGAACTGCGCCGCGCCGGTCTCGAAATCGGCGAGATCGCGCGCCTGCCCTACAGCGACGCGGCGGAAGGAACTGTGCTGGCGCAGGATCCGCCGGCCCACGCGCAGGGCATCGAGCAGCCGAGTGTCAACCTGCTGGTGGCTGCGCAGGACGATCAGTCGCCCGGCGGTTACGTGATGCCCGATTTCGTCGATCGGCCCCTGGCCGGCGCTAAAGCCGCCCTGGCTGCCCTCGGCATTCATGCCGGCCCGCCCGGCTTTGTCGATGTTCCGGTTGCGCCGGTGGGCAGCGGCTTCGCACCCCTTCGTCCTCTGGTCCGGCCCGGAGACGTGCTGGCCCAGACGCCCGCTCCCGGATCGCATATCGATCAGACCACCATCGTGCATTTCACGGTGGTGAGATAGTTGATGTACAGGAGAAAAGCCCCATGGGATTGACCGAGGATCTGGAAAAAATCGCGCGCCAGGAGCGGGAGTTGCGGCTGCCGTGCTTCGATATGCAGGTGGCATGGGATCTCGGTTCGAGCATCCGCGCCATGGCGGTGGAACGAGGCTATGCCCTGGTCGTCGATGTCAGGCGCTCTGCCCAGCCGCTCTTCTACGCCGCGCTCGGCGGCACCACGCCCGACAACGCGGAGTGGGTGCGCCGCAAGAGCAACGTGGTGGCGCGCTTCCATCGCAGCTCCTACGCCGTGGGCATGACCCTCAGGCTCAAGGGCACAACCCTGCTGGACCGCTACGGGCTGGCCGTCGCCGATTATGCAGCCGACGGCGGCTCGTTTCCGCTCGTGGTCGAGAATGCGGGCATCGTCGGCAGCGTCACCGTCTCCGGACTGCCGCAGCGCGATGATCATGATCTGGTCGTGGAAGCCCTCTGCGCGCATCTGGGGCGCGACTTTGCCGCGCTGCGCCTGGGACCGGAAGGCGCGTAAAAAACCTCCGCGGCCGCCCGATATTCATGCCTTCCGGTCCCGGATTGGCCGCTGCCTGCCGCTGCCTGATGGCGCTGAGCGGCCTGCGCATGCTCATTCCGCGCCCGCGCTCCGCGTCCCGGCGGCGATTCCTGTGGCCGCTTAAGCGCGTCTTTCCATCAGCGCAACAAAAAAGCCGTCGGTCGGCATGATGCCCGGCAGCAGGCGCAGTGCACCTTCCGGCGTAAGGCCCTGCCGCACCCGCTCCGCGCCGCCGGCTTGCAGAATTCCGTCGCGCCCCAGCGTGTCGATCAGCGGCGCCAGTGCGATCTGCCGCAGGTTCGCATCCCTGGCCAGCACCGCCGCGACAACCTGCTCGTTCTCTTCCGGCTCCAGCGAGCACGTCGAGTAGATCACGCGTCCGCCCGGACGCACAGCCCGCAAGGCCGCCTGCAAAATCGCCTGCTGGAGCCCGGCAAGCCGCGCCGGATCGTCCCAGCGCAGGCGATGCCGGATCTCCGGATTGCGCCCCAGGGTTCCGGTGCCGCTGCAGGGCACATCGGCCAGCGCAAGATCGAAGGCGGCGCTTTCTTCGAGCAGCGCCGCGTCGGCAAGCCGGCACTCCACGCGGTCCGCGTACGCGGCAACGCGGGCGCGCAACTCGGCAAGCCGCTTGGGGCTCGACTCGCAGGCCACAATGCGCGCTTCCGGATTGCGCTCGGCCAGAATCAGCGTTTTGCCGCCGGGCGCGGCGCAGGCATCCAGTATTTTTTTCGGCTCTTCGCCGGCAGTGCCGTTTGCGCGAGCTGCCAGTTCGGCAATGAGCTGCGATCCCTCGTCCTGCACGCGCACGCGCCCCGCGCGAAAGGCCTGCCCCGCGGTTACGTCGCCGGAAGTGACGGTCTGCGCGGCCGCAACCAGCTCGCTCGATGCAAGCGCGATTCCGGCCCCGCGCAGCTCCTCCGCAACGGCTGCGTCCGCCACCCGTACGGTGGTTCGTGGCTGGCTTTGCCCGTGGCGGCAGATCGCCTGCATCGCCTCCGTGCCGTAAACCGCGGCCCATCGCTCCACCATCCAGACGGGATGCGCCGCGCTGCCTTCAATCTCCTGCTCCCGGAGCTCGCCCTGCGCCGCGCTGCCGCGGAGAACCGCGTTCACCATTCCCGCGGCGAAGCGGTGCCCGGACTGCTTGCTGAGCTCTACGCTCTCATCAATGGCTGCGTGCGCCGGAATGCGGTCGAGAAAGCGCAGTTGAAACAGGCCCAGCCGCAGGGCAATGCGTACCTCTGGATCGAGCCTGGCGTTGGGGCGCTTGAGCCGCGCGCGAACCTGCTCGTCCAGCCAAATCTGCCAGCGAAGCACGCCCAGAACCATCGCTGTGGCCAGATTGCGGTCGGCCGGCGCCAGAGCATCGACCTCTTTTGTGCGCAGCAGTTCGTCGGCGTGGTCCCTGCCGCCCTCGACGGCGAGCAGGATGCGAAAGGCCGCTTTGCGTGCGGGAGCGATGCGTGGCATGTCTTCAACCCAGCCGCGCATCGGCGCCAAAGGGATTACCCCGCAGAAAGTCCGCGGCGCTGAGGCGCTTCTTGCCTTCCAGTTGGACTTCGATCAGCTCGATCCATGTGTTCCCGGCACAGGCCGCAAACAGCCGGTGGTCTTCGACGCGTACCGATCCGGGCGCGGCCGCGCCCAGCTGATCCTCCTCGCCTGCGTGTGCCGCGCTCATGCGATGCACAATCAGCTTCCTGCCCTGCAGGGTTGAGAATGCCCCCGGCCAGGGTTGGAAGCCGCGCCAGCGGTTGTACAGCTCGGTTGCCGCGCGCGCGGCAAAATCCATGCGCCCGTCCTCGCGGTCCAGCAGCGGCGCAAAGCTGGCATCCTCTTGATTCTGCGCCTGCGCATGAAGCGTCCCGTCGGCGAGTCCCGCCAGCGTCGCAACAACCAGCGGCGCTCCCGCTTCGGCCAGCACCGGAAAGAGCTCCGCCGCGGTCTGTCCTGGTCCGATCTCGATTGTCTGTTGCAGCAGAATCGGACCGGTATCCAGGCCCTCTTCCAGCAGCATGGTCGTGTTGCCCGTGAACGCATCGCCCATGGCGATGGCCCACTGAATCGGCGCGGCGCCGCGGTATTTGGGCAGAAGTGAGGCGTGCAGGTTGATGCAGCCCAGCCGCGGAACGGCAAGCATCCACGGTGGAACCATGCGTCCGTAAGCCACAACTACGATGGCGTCGGGCGCAATGGCCTCAAGCTGGGTCTGGAAGGCGGGGTTGTTGCGGATCTTTTCCGGCTGGATCACCGGAATTCCAGCGGCGATTGCGGCTTGTTTTACGGGCGGCGCCGCCACCTCCCGCTCGCGGCCCACGGGGCGGTCCGGCTGCGATACCGCAAGCTCGATCGCGTGTCCCGCGGCAAGCAGCGCCCGCAGCGTGGGCACGGCGAACTGCGGCGTGCCGCAGAAAACCAGCCTCAGAGGGTGCGCTGAGCCTGTCATGGCCGCTCTACCACGAGCCTTCGCTCTGCATCTTGCGGACCCTGCGCAGGCTCAGGCTGCGCTTCAGGGCGCTCATGCGGAAGATGAACAGCACGCCGTCGAGATGATCGATCTCGTGCTGGAAGGCGCGCGCCAGCAGCTCCTCCCCGTCCATCTCAAACCACTTCCCGTTCTCATCCTGAGCGCGGATGCGAACCTTCGCGGCCCGCACCACCTTTTCGCGAATGTCGGGGAAGCTCAGGCAGCCCTCTTCTTCGTACTGCCGCCCTTCGCTCACAATGATCTCGGGATTCACGAGCGCCAGCTTCTGCGCGGGATCCTTGCCCATGCTCAGGTCGATCACCGTCACGCGCTTCGACACCCCCACCTGCGGCGCGGCCAGTCCGATGCCCTGCGATGCATAGGTGGTCTCGAACATGTCCGCAATCAGATTGCGCAGTTCGTCGTTGAACTCCGTTACGGGCTCGCCCGGCCGCTCCAGCACCGGCTCGGGATACTTTACGATCTTCAGAATCATCGGCCTTTCAGAATCTCCGTATCTGTTCGATATAACCGTCGAAATTCCGCTTCAGCTCCAGCAGCGAATCGCCGCCGAACTTCTCGTGAGCCAGATTGGCCAGCACCAGCGCCACCATGGCCTCTGCGGCCACGCCCGCGGCCGGAACCACGCAGATATCGCTGCGCTCGTAACTCGCCCTGGTCGATTCGCGCGTATCGAAGCGGACTGACTCCAGCGGCTGGCGCAACGTGGAAATCGGCTTCAGGTAGCCGCGCACAATAATGTCTTCGCCGTTTGAAACCCCGCCCTCAATGCCGCCGGCGTTATTGTGCGGCCGCGTAAAGCGCGTCGGCCGTCCCGGGGGATTCTCGGCCGCGTATTGAATGGGATCGTGGACCTTGGAGCCGAACGAGGCCGCGCCTTCCACCCCGCGCCCGATCTCAACCGCCTTGACGGCCTGCACGCTCATCACCGCCCAGGCCAGTTGCCCATCCAGGCGCTCGTCCCAGTTGGCATAGGAGCCGAGCCCCGCCGGCACTCCGTGCGCCACCACCTCGAAGATCCCGTTTACGGTGTCATCGCTGCGGGTCGCCGCATCCACTTCCGCCTTCATGCGCGCTTCGGTCTCGGCGTCCACGCACGCCAGCACCACCTCTGCTTTTTCGGCGAGTGCGGCAATCTCTTCCCATGCCGCATCCCGCTCCAGGCTCACCCGCCCCACGCGCGTTACATGGCTGGTTACCTCGATGCCGAGCTGGCGCAGCATAAGCTTGGCAAATGCGCCCGCCGCCACGCGCGATGTAGACTCCCGCGCCGAGGCGCGTTCCAGCACGTAGCGCGCATCCGGAAAGTTGTACTTCAGCGCGCCGGCCAGGTCGGCGTGGCCGGGCCGCGGCGAAGCCACCGCGCGGTGCTTCGCGGGGTCGCCGGACTCCACCGGCAGCTTCTCCTGCCAGTTCTTCCAGTCGCGATTCACGATCTCAATCGCGATCGGCGAACCGATGGTCTTTCCGTGACGCACCCCGGAGAGCACGTGCGCCTGATCGGTTTCGATCTTCATGCGTCCGCCGCGGCCATAGCCCTGCTGCCGCCGCCACAGTTCGCGGTTCACAAACTCCACATCGATGGGGACGCCTGCGGGAAGCCCGGAAACCAGCGCCATCAGCGCCTCGCCGTGAGATTCTCCTGCGGTGGAAAAACGGATCATATAGGTCTTATTGTAAATGCGATTGGGCTGCGGCCGCGCGGCGAAAGTCCGCAAGGCACGATCCCGCAGCCCCGCCGCTAGTCGGCTGAAAACTCCAGCCGCGCGCCCCTGGTCAGCGCCGCATGCCGCACAAAGGGCTCGCTCACCTCAACCCCGTTAAGCTTTACGCGGTTCAGGAACGCTCCCGGCCTGCCGCTGCGCGCCTCAATGCGAATGGTCGTCCCGTCGGGGCGTCGGATCTCCGCCTGCTCAAAGAGCGGCGCTCCCAGCACCCACTCCGGCTTTCCCGGGCACATCGAGTAGATCCCCAGCGAGCTGAGGATGTACCACGCGCTCATCGATCCCGTGTCTTCGTCCCCGGGAAAGTTGTCGGGCGTGTAGAGCTCGTTCAGTACGCGGTGGGCCCAGTACTGCGTGCGGTCACGCCGCCCCGCCATCGTGAACTGATAAAGAAATTGATGCACCGGCTGGTTCGAATGGGCGTACTGTCCAAAATCCACCGCCGCCATCTCCGACATCTCGTGAATCTCGGTCCCATACGTGCCAACATGAAAGACCGGCGCCTGGGCCAGCATCTCTTCCAGCGCGGCAACAAAGGCCTCCTTGCCGCCCATCGCTCCCATCAGCCCCTCTGCATCCCACGGCACTGCGAAGCGGTACTGCCAGGCGCCGCCTTCCACGTACGCGCCGCCCCAGGTATGCGGATCGAAGGGCGACTGCCACGATCCATCGGCCAGCTTGCCGCGCAGAAAGCGCGTCGCAGGATCGTAGATCTTGCGCCAGTTGTCCGCTCGCTGCTCGAACGCCGCCGCTTCCTCGGCCTTGCCGGCGGCGCGCGCCACCTGCGCGATGCAAAAGTCTCCGTACGCCGAGTCCAGCGTCTCCGCTACCGCGCCCGCCACCGCGTCCAGAGGAATGTAGCCCAGCTTCAGATACTCCGCCACCGCCGGGCGTCCGTAACCCAGGCCCGGCGCCACCGCCTGCGTGGCATGTTTCTTAAGACCCTCGAACGCTGCCTCCACGTCGAATCCCGTAATGCCTTTGGCCACCGCGTCGCCGAAGACAAAATCGATCGGACTGCCCGTCATGCAGTTCCGGTAGCCGGGGCAGGGAAACTGCGGAAACCAGCCGCCCTCTTTGTACGCGTTGACCCAGGCCTCCAGGATCTCCGTCAGCCGGTCGGGATAGATCAGCGCCATCATCGGGTACCACGCCCGGTAGTCGTCCCAGTAGCCGTGATCGGCATACATCGGCCCCGGTTCCACCTTGCTGCTGTACGGGCTCATGTGCACCGTCCTGCCGTCGGCGTCCCGTTCGTGCCAGATGCGCGGGAAGAGCAGCGTGCGGTACAGGCAGGAATAGAAGATTCTCTGCTGCGTCCGGGAAGCGCCCTGGATGCGTACTCTTCCCAGCGCCGTCTCCCACGTGGCAGCCGCCTCGTCCCTCACCTGCTCGAAGCTTTTGTCCAGGGCTTCCTGCGCAAGATTGCGCCCTGCCTGATCGAAGGAGATAAACGATGTTCCGACGCGCAGTGTGATCGGCTTGCCCGCCTGCGCCGCAAAGCGGATCACCGCTACGCGCCGCCCGTTGCCGTTCTTCACCTCAAAGCCCGTGATCTCCGTGTCGCAGCGCACCGCATAGCGGGCGGAGAAGCCTTGGGGCACGCCGCCGTGGTTATACGTCGTGGCAACATTGACCTGTCCCGTTGCCTGGTCCCGCGACGCTTCCGCATCGCTGCCCGGCAGATCGATGAAGACGCCGGCAGGTCCGGACTCCTCAAACGTGAACCGCATCGCCGCGCAGCGCTCCGTCGGCGCTAGTTCAAGGGTGCAGCGGTAGCGCATCAGCCGCACCGTCAGCGCATGGGGCGCAATCTGCAGCTCCCCGCTGCGGTAGCTTGAGGCGCGCGCCGCCGCTTCCGGCGAGGGATCGCCGCTGAACGGCAGAAAAGTCGCAAATCCGTAGTCCGACAGCCACGGACTGAGCTGATGCGTGCAGCGAATTCCCTCCAGACGCTCATCGTGCGGCTGAAAGAACCATGCGTTGCGGTCGCTCGATTGCAAAGTCCAGTGCGCCATCGCAAATGGAACGGCGACGATGGGCAAAGTGTTGCCCCGGGAGAAAAGCGCCGTGGAGTCGGTCCCTTGCAGCGGGTTCACCAGCCCGGCCAGCGGCACATCTCCGCTGTGCCCGCCGGCATCCGGCCCGCCTGCCGCGGCGCCGTCAATGCGCCCGCCGGCGGACTCCGCAACCGCCATGCTTCCGTCCCGCGTCGTCGCCAGCGCCGCGGCGCCGCCCGCCATCTTCAGAAAACTCCGTCTGCTCGATCCCTTGCTCATTGGCATTGTCCTTCATCCCTTTCCGTTGCTGCGCAGGCGCGCACGCCATGCTTTCCCGGCGTCAGTCCCTGAAAATGGTATCGAGTGCCTCCGCCATACAGCAACCGCGTGCGCTGCATGACGCCCGCGCCATCGGCTCCACCCATGCCGTCTCCGCATCGCTGTCCCGGGCCCTTGGCTTCTCCTGGCCGTCTCTGCCATGCGCTATCCTGTGCTGGGTAGCGCCATCACTCTCTCGCTCGGAAGGCTGGTAACTTATGGCAGTCCAGACCATCGAACGTACCGCGAAGAATATCGTCCTCACCGTGCAGGACTATTCCTTGTTTGCGTGGCGCGCCCTGGTGAATCTCTTCCGGCCCCCCGTCTACTGGACGGATCTGCTCATTCAATCCGACATCATCGGCGTGGGCTCGCTCCCCATCGTCGTCCTCTCGGGATTCTTCACCGGCGGCGTCCTCTCTCTCCAGTCCGCCGCGACGCTGTCGGCCTTCGGCGCCACGGCCGTCACCGGCCAGTTTGTCAGCCTCACCATGATTCGCGAACTCGGCGCCGTGCTGACCGGCATCATGGTCTCCGGCCGTAATGCCTCGTCGATGGCCAGCGAGCTCGGCTCGATGGTAGTCACCGAGCAGGTCGATGCCATGCGCGCTCTCGGCGTCGATCCCATGCGCAAACTCGTCACTCCGCGCGTCTATGCCACCATCGCCATGCTCCTCCTGCTCACCATCGTGGCTGACGCCTTCGGCATCATGGGCGGCGCCGCGGTCACGGTCTTCCTCAACCACCAGAACGGAACTCAGTACTTCCACATGGCTTACGAGCACCTCCGCTTCCCCGACATCATGCAGGGCCTCGTGAGGCCGCTCTTCTTCGGTTACATCATCGCCTCCATCGGTTGCTTCTATGGCATGAGAACCACCGGCGGCACTGAAGGCGTGGGCCGCTCCACCATTCGCGCCGTCGTGAACGCCTCGGTTTTGATCATCTTTGTGGACTTTCTCATCACGCACATCCTTCTTTCGGTGCTCCCGTGACAGGCGCTTCGCTCACTCCGGCGTCTCCGTCGCCGGATCTCAACTCCCGGCCCGGCCCGGTGGTCGCATTGCGTCAGGTTGCCGTCGCCTTTGACGGCCCTTCGGTCTTCGAGAACGTCTCCTTTGCCGTGGCTCCGGGCGAGACCCGCGTCCTGCTTGGGCCTGCCGGTGTCGGCAAGAGCGTTCTGCTCAAGCTCATTCTCGGCCTGATTCGGCCCATCGAGGGCAGCGTCGAGCTCTTCGGCCAAGACATCTCGCATATGCCCGAGGAAGAACTCTTTCCCCTGCGCGCGCGGGCCGGCATGGTCTTTCAGGAAGGCGCGCTCTTTGACTCGCTCTCGGTCCGCGACAACGTCGCCTACCAGTTGATTCAGGAGCTCGCCCCCGATGCGGAGATTGACGACCGGGTCCGCGAGGCTCTGCGCTTCGTGGGCCTCGAAGAAGCCTTTGCGCTCTTCCCCGCGAGCCTCTCCGGCGGAATGCGGCGTCGTGTCGCCATCGCCCGCGCCCTCATTCACCAGCCCGAGCTCATCCTCTACGACTCTCCCACCGGCGGCCTCGACCCCGTTACCTCCGACACCATCATTGAGCTCATCGTTAAGCAGCGTGACGTGCGCGCAACCCCCGCCCTGCTGGTCACGCATCGCCTCCAGGACGCCTTTACCCTCTGCACCCACCGCTTCGACAGCGAGCAGAATCGCATGGTCCCGCTGCCTGAAGGGCAGACCAACCGCAGCACCACCTTTCTCATGCTCGACGAAGGACGCCTCATCTTCGACGGCTCTCTCCACGATCTGCTCCACTCCGACAATCCGTTCGTGCGCGAGTTTCTTGAATAGAACCGCGGTGCGTCATCCCCGCTGTCATCGCGCACTTCGGGCGCCGCGCTGCGCGTGGCGTCGCGCAATCGGCAGGCGCTGCATCTCTGCGAATTGATCGCATTCTCCAATCGCAGGTGCGCGCTGCAGGCGCGTGGAGAGCGCATCGATACTGAGCGCTTCAACCTTCGCTTTCGCGCTGCTGATGCAGTGCGCGCATCGACACTGCGAACGCTGTTGCGGATTCCTCCGCCCGACCTCTTCGCTCGCGCTGCTTTCTCCGAGTGCCATGTTGATCTTTTTTTTACCCTCACGTCGTTTTTTTCTTGACATCGATGATTCGTGAATCTATACATTCTTCAACTGCAGTTTCTAAATTGCAGGATCGATGCAACCCATCGAAAAGGGAGAATAGGCAAATGGCAACCAAGAAAGTAGCCAAGAAGGCACCCGCGAAGAAGGCCGCCGTCAAGAAGGCCGTCAAGAAGACCGCGAAGAAAAAGTAGCGGAACGAACAACCCAAAGGCAACACCCAGGGGGAACGCTTCAAAGCGTTCCCCTTAGTGTTTATGCGGCTGAAACCGTCGCCGCATTCCCCCGGAACCCAGCGCGCATTCAAGCCGGCCTCACCCGCATCGCGTGCTGTTCCGCCTCCACCGTCCCGCAAATGCATGGCGTCTCTCGCGCGCATTCCGCCGCAAGGCGTCGCTCGCTTTCGAGCTGTGTCGGGCTGGGCGATCCGGCAATCGGTCCCTGCTCCTTGGGGCGGACGCCGGTCTGCCGCGCGCAAGTCAACGCCCGTCCTCCGTTCCTCTGCGCCGGCAAGCGGCAACCGCGCCTCCCGCTACACCGCAGGAGCTGCCGATCTCGCCGTCGCCTGAAACTCCTGAAAGATCCCGCAAAGAATAAAAACGCCGTAAACTTGTAGGTAAGGATCCCTTGCGAGACCACGATGACCCGCCGCCGCTGGATTGCCGAACACTGGGATGAAGCCACCGCGACCATCGTGGGCGCGCAAGCCGAACATCTGGCGCGCGTGCTGCGGGCGCAGCCCGGCATGGAGGCCGATGTCGTCGCAGGCGGTCATGTCTTTCACTCCCATGTCGCTGCCGTGAACCTTGCTGGCGCGCAAAGCGAGGTGCGCTTCAATCTCACTGCAGAGATTCAGGCCGATCCCGCGCTTCCTGTCACCCTCGTGCTCGCCATCTACAAGTTCGATCACATGGAATGGGCGATCGAGAAGGCTACCGAGCTCGGCGTGGCCGCGGTTGCGCCCGTGATCGCGCGGCGCACTGAGAAGCACCTGGCGCAGGCTGCCGAGAAGCGCGCCCCGCGCTGGCGGCGCATCGCGCATGAAGCCGCGCAGCAGGCCCGGCGCTCCGACATTCCGATCATTAGCGATCCCGTCCCCCTGCCGCAGCGCGTCAAAGCCGCATCGGCCGGCGCGCGCATCGTGCTCGCCGAGCAGGAACGCACCACCACGCTGCGTCATGCTCTCGATGAGGCAATCGCTTCAGCCGGAGACGAGATGCCGCGGCTTGAGATCGCCATTGGGCCTGAAGGCGGATGGGCGCCCGCCGAGGAAGCGCTCTTCGACGCCTGCGGCTGGCGCGCGGCATCGCTCGGGCCGCGCATCGTGCGCGCTGAGACGGCAGCGATCGCCGCCCTCGCCGTCATCGCATCGGGTCTCGAATAGTTCCTCTGCGCGCAATGCGGCCGCGTCGCTCCAGCCCGGCAAAATCGCGCAATCGCGCAATGCGCTGTGGAAAAATCGACTGAAACTCTCTTCGTCCTATACGGAGGCTGCGCGTTACGGCCGCTGCCAACAGGCGCCTGCCCATCCGATCTTCAACTGCAGCCGCAAAGAGTGGATGGACCCGCCACCACTTCGCGCCTTCCTACAGATGCGCGCACCTGACCAGCAGGCCGGCCAGCAGCGCGCCGCTGAGCGGGCCGAGTATCGGAATCGGCGCATAGCTCCAGTTGGAGCCGCCTTTGCCGGGAATCGGAAGCACCGTATGAACGATGCGCGGTCCCAGATCGCGTGCCGGGTTGATCGCATAGCCCGTAGTCCCGCCCAGTGACAGACCGATGCCCCACACCAGGCTCCCCACCAGCCACGGGCCCACGCCGGCGGCCGGCCCGCTCATGGCCACACCGCGGGAGAAGATGGCGTTGGCGACGATCACGAGCATCATGGTTCCGATCACTTCGCTGACAAAGTTCAATAACGGGCTGCGCACGGCTGGGCTGGTGCAAAAGATTCCCAGCTTCGCCGCCGGAGCGTCCGTCAACTTCCAGTGCGGCCCGTAGTGCAGGGTCATCAGCGCGGAACCGCTCATCGCCCCCAGCAACTGCGCCGACCAGTACACGGGAATCTGCGCGTAGTTTCCGCTGACCACCGCTGCCGCCAATGTAATGGCCGGATTCAGGTGCGCTCCCGGGCTCCCGAAGGCCTGCGCCACCAGCACCCCGCACAACACGGCCAGCGCCCAGCCCGTGGTGATCACCATCCAGCCGGAGTCCACCGCAAACGTTTTGCGCAGCGTCACACCGGCGCCCACACCGCCGCCCAGCAGCATAAGCACCAGCGTGCCCATGAATTCTCCCCACCAGATCGAATGCATCGAGCCTTCCTTGCCGGGACCGGCGTCGCTCCCGAACCCGGGTTTCGAAAGCAAGCGCCTGCCGCGGTTTAAATTGTGGATCGCAAGCATTCTCTACTGTCGGAGCTGCGTTCGCCAAATGGAACATGAGCACCGGCCGGCGCGTCCGCATGGATGCGGAGGCGCAGCGGAATCTAGAATGACCGCAGGCGCAGCCGTGGCTGCGGTGGATCGTTCATGAATCAGGCCATTTTTGTCGGTCTCTCGACCATCGACATCGTTTATCGCGTCGATGCCTTTCCTGCCGCGAACACCAAGGTGGCCGCGAGCAGTCAATCGGTCTTTGCCGGAGGTCCGGCCACGAATGCGGCCATCGCCTGCGCGCATCTCGGCTGCCATGCGGCGCTGGTTTCAGCCGTCGGCCGCCATCCCCTTGCCGGTCTCATCCGCCAGGAACTGGATCGCCATGCCGTCCGCCTCATCGATCTGAATCCTGATTTCGACGATGTGCCCGTGCTCTCGTCCGTCTCCGTTGATCGGTCCGGCAACAGAAACGTCGTCTCCGCCAATGCCCTGCGCTTTCCGGCGCCTTCCCTCCCGGTTGATCGGGATCTCTGCCGACAGGCCGGCATTCTTCTTGTCGACGGCCACTCGATGCCGGCCTGTCGGCAGTGGGCCGCCGCCGCGCAAGCTCTGGGAATCCCCGTGGTCCTTGACGCGGGAAGCTGGAAGAACGGAACTGAAGAGTTGCTCAAGTGCGTCGATGTCGCCATCTGCTCGGCGGATTTCCGGCCTCCGGGCTGCGGCAACGCGGACGATGTGTTGCGCTGTCTCGGCAACTACGGCATCCGGAAGATCGCGATCAGCGGCGGCTCTGCGCCCATCAGCGTGCTGGAAGATCGGAGGCTCGTGTCGCTGCCGGTCCCGCAGGTTCATGTTGTCGATACCATGGGCGCGGGCGACGTTCTGCATGGCGCCTACTGCTGGTTCGCCCTGCAGGGGCTCGGCTTTGTCGATGCCGTCGCAAAGGCCGCCGCGATCGCCTCGGAGTCCTGCCGCCATGCGGGAACCAGAGCATGGATGCGGGATCAACCCGCCGGTTCGCAGGCGCGCGGCGCGGCCGGCTGACGGCGAGCGCACAATCGGCGCTACCATGAATAAGGTTAGGGAGGACGGGCGTGTGGGGAAATCGGCAGCAGTCATTCTGGGCGCGGCCCTGGCGTGGGCAGCGGTGACTGGCGCGGCCGGGCAGTCGATGCAGGCAAAGTCCGCCGCGCACTGGGCCATCGTTGTTCACGGCGGCGCAGGCGACATCGACCGCGCCAGGCTTGGACCCGAAGGCGATAAGGCCTATCGCGAGGCGCTCGCCAAAGTGGTTCAGGCCGGCGCCGCGGTGCTCGACCGTGGAGGCTCCTCGCTCGACGCCGTTGAAACCGCCATCCGCATGCTCGAAGACAGTCCGCTCTTTAATGCCTCGCGCGGCGCCGTCTTTGACGCCGACGGAAAGACCGAGCTCGATGCCGCCATCATGGATGGCGCTACGCAGCGCGCCGGCGCGGTGGCCGGCGTCGCGCACACCCGCTATCCCATCTCCCTGGCCCGCGCCGTCATGGAAAAAACTCCCTACGTCCTGCTCGTTGGCCCCGGCGCCGATGCCTATTCCCTGCAGGCCGGGATGGAGCAGGAGCCTCTCAGCTACTTCTTTACTGAGAGCCGCTGGCAATCTCTCGTCGATCAGCTTCGCAATCAGGGCCGTCCCATTCCGTCCCGGCCTGCCGGTGCGCCGTCGCATGGCGTCATCGAGCCGGTCGCCCAATGGCAGGAGGCTGAGGGCGATCGGCGCTACGGCACCGTGGGCGTAGTCGCGCTCGATCGCATGGGCAACGTTGCCGCGGGCACCTCCACCGGCGGCATGCAGGGCAAGATGCCCGGCCGCGTCGGCGACTCCCCGCTTATCGGCGCGGGCACCTACGCCTCGAATCGCTCCTGCGCCGTCTCCGGAACCGGTGTCGGCGAGTTCTTCATTCGCTACACCGTGGCCCGCGATGTCTGCGCCCTGGTCCAGTACAAGGGCTATACCTTGCAGCAGGCCGCCGATGAAGTGATCCAGAACAAGCTCAAGCCCATCCACGGCGACGGCGGCGTCATTGCCATTGCGCCGGACGGGCAGATGACCTGGAGCTTCAATACCCCGGGCATGTTCCGCGCGCGGCTGGCCGAAGGCGGCAAAGTTGAAGTTCACATTTACAGCGACGAGCCGTGAGCGGTGCGTAGCCGCTCCTGCGCGGTTACCTGTCGTATCCGCCGGCCGCATCGGATGAGGAGCCCATGGCGCTTGAATTCACAACCTCTTATATTGTCGACTCGCTCGCTGTCTTCCGCTCGTACAAGCAACTGGCCGAGCGCGCGATGCAGCAGGTCACCGACCGGCAGCTCTTCGTGACTCTCGATGCCGAGTCCAACTCGATCGCCATTATCGTCAAGCACGTGGCGGGCAACATGCGCTCGCGCTGGACCCACTTTCTCACCACCGACGGCGAAAAGCCTGACCGCAATCGCGATAGCGAGTTCGTCGATCCTCCACCCACGCGCGCCGGCCTGATGGCGGCATGGGAGGATGGCTGGAGCCGGCTCTTCGCAGCCATTGAGCCGTTGACCGATGCCGACCTTGCCCGCACTGTAACCATCCGCGGCGAGGCGCACAGCGTGATGCAGGCCATCAATCGCCAACTGGCCCATTACCCCCATCACGTCGGCCAGATCGTCCTCCTGGCCAAACATCTGGCCAGCGATCATTGGCAGTCGCTGAGTGTGCCTCGCAATGCATCCGCGGAGTTCAATCGCCGGGTAGCCGCCGGCGAAACCAGCCAGCGCTGAAGCCGGCTCGTGTGGCTTCGCGCACCGCCCAGATGGCGTCGGCTTCTGTAAAATGTTCGGCATGGAAACCATCGCCTATAACCTGCCGCAGAGCCGCATTCCGATCGCCTGGTACAACATCGTTCCCGATCTGCCTGCGCCCCCGGTGCCGCCGCTTCATCCCGGCACGCTGCAGCCGCTTGGCCCTGACGATCTGGCTCCGCTGTTCCCCATGGCGCTGATCGCGCAGGAGGTGAGCACCGAACGCGAGATCGAGATCCCCGATCCGGTCCGGCAGATTTACGCGCAGTGGCGGCCGGCGCCGTTGATGCGCGCGCGGCGGCTTGAAAAAGCGCTCGACACCCCGGCGCGCATCTACTACAAGTACGAAGGCGTCAGTCCCGCCGGCTCGCACAAGCTGAATACCGCGGTCCCGCAGGCGTATTACAACAAGCTGGAGGGCGTCACCCACCTGTCCACGGAAACGGGCGCCGGACAGTGGGGCTCGTCGCTCGCCATGGCCTGCGCCTTCCTCGGTCTCGAATGCAGGGTCTTCATGGTGCGCGTCAGCTACGACCAGAAGCCCTATCGCCGCGCCCTGATGGAGTCCTTCGGCGCCTCGGTGACGGCCAGCCCCAGCCCGCTCACCGATTCCGGCCGTGCCATCCTCGCCCGGCAGCCCGATTCCAAAGGCTCGCTCGGCATCGCCATCTCCGAGGCGGTCGAGGTCGCCGCCAAGGATCCCAAGACCAAGTACGCGCTCGGCAGCGTCCTCAATCACGTGCTCCTGCACCAGACCGTAATCGGCCAGGAAGCCATCGAGCAGATGGCGCTGGCCGGCGACGATCCTGACGTCATCATCGGATGCACCGGCGGCGGCTCCAACTTCGCCGGCCTGGCCATCCCTTTCCTCGGCCGGAAGCTCAAGGGCAAAGGTCATGCCCGCATCGTCGCCGTGGAGCCGGCCGCTTGCCCGAGCCTGACCAAAGGCCGCTTCGCCTACGATTTCGGCGATACCGTCCATCTCACTCCGCTGGTCAAAATGCATACCCTTGGCAGCACCTTCGTCCCTCCGGGAATTCACGCCGGCGGCCTGCGTTATCACGGCATGGCGCCGCTGGTCTCGCACATTATCGATCTCGGGCTGGCCGAGGCCGTTACCGTGCAGCAGCTCGATGCCTTCGCGGCCGGCGTGCAGTTTGCCCGTGCTGAAGGCATTATTCCCGCGCCCGAAGCCAATCACGCCGTCGCCGAGGCCATTCGTCAGGCGCTTGAAGCCAGAGCCGAAGCCAGGCCCCGGGTCATCCTCTTTAATTTGAGTGGACACGGCCACTTTGACATGCAAGCCTACATCGATTACAACGCCGGAAAGCTCGAAAACTACGATTATCCCGCTGAAGAGATCGCCATGGCGCTTGCGGGCTTGCCCGTGGTGGGTTAGTTTGGACAAAGGGCCTTTAGGTCTGCGCTAGCTAGGACTGAACTCCGGGGTAACCCGTTTTTTCGGTTTTTGCGTCTAATCGCCAGCCAGTGTTTACGTTCTGTCGATCGTGCTCTGCTCAATCCAGAACAAGAAAACCAGGGGGTAGGAATCCGAATCATGAAATGCAGCAGGGTCGCATTTCTTTCTTTTGTCTTTGCTGTGGCCGGCGTCAGCGTAGCATTTGCGCAGGCGGCAAACACCCCGGCTCCAAGCGCTCAGGCGCCGCTAACGCACTTTGATTTAGGCGGCAGCGTTTACGAGGCCTTCACCGGCAATACCGCCGGCAACGGAACCAGTCAGACGGCAACCAATGAGATGGGCGGCATGTTCGAGGCCCGCTATCTCCGGAGCCGTTTCCTCGGTGTCGGTTTTACGTTTTCGTACAATCCCGCCAACGATACCTTCACGCCCAACGGCACCTCTTACGCCACCTGCGGACTCGAATGCGCGAATCCTACGCGGCCTTTGAAGTCCAAAGTCAGTCAGTTCGGGCTCGAATGGGTGCCCTCCTTTACCTACGGCAAGCTGCGTCCCTTCGGAGTCGCTGGTTTCGGCTTCCTGATCACATTTCCTTCCAATAGCGTTTATCTCGATGTGAATACCGTGATCAGGCCCGTCTACGTCTTCGGTGGCGGCGTGGATTATTCGCTCACTCCGCATTTCGGCGTGCGCGCTCAATATCGCTATAACCTCTTTAAGGCGCCGAATATCGAAACCCTCTATACCGCAACCGGCGTCTTTACTCATTATTCTGAGCCCATGGGCGGTGTCTTCTACCGCTTTTGATGCCTCTCGGCCTTCGCTCCCGCATCAGCGCCGGCCCAGCCTGAAACGCTCGTAACCGCATGCCTGGGCATGCGGCGCCTGTTCCCATCCATCATGGCGGCAGGCGGTTTGCTGCGGCGGAACCTTCCTCGTTCCGCCATGCAACTCTTGCTTCCGCTTCTGCACCCAATTCGTATAGAGAGCATAGGGCGTTCTCGCATCCCATGCAGTCGAATCATCAACCGGTTTTGCGGCCTCGCTGTGTTACCGTGACATTACGGTGTTTTTGTGCCGGGCAGCCTTGCCTCCAACGCTTCAACTGCGCGAGACCGGCATGCGGGACACAGCGCAAAGGCATCGTTGATAACAGGCAGAAGCAAACGAATGCCCCAGCAGCCGGAATCGCCATTATCAACATTCTCTGCGACCCCGGCGCAAATGTCCGGGCCGCCCTCGTCGGCCGCAAAAGACACCCCCGACGACTCCTCCTTCGCCATGCCTTCCCAGCATCACGTCCCTCGCTGGCTGCAGCGTATCGAGCTCTTTCTGCGTGTCATGCTGCGCATGTACATCGGCCTGGCGGTCTGCTACGCGCCCTGGTCGCAAGCCTTCTGGGATCAGAATCCGATCTTCCTCCAGTACCCATGGCTGGGAAGCATCGCAACCACGGGCGCGGTGCGCGGTCTGGTCTCCGGGCTCGGTTTACTGAATCTTTGGATTGCATTTCAGGATGCCATTCGGCATCGGGACGGTTGATATGAGCAATAGACAAGAAGAGCGCGATGCCACAAAACTTCAGGCCGGCAGCGATTCCGGAGACAACGGCTCCGCCTCTCAGGCTCAGGCGGCGGCCGCGGCGGCCGCGCAACGCGCCGTGATTCCCGGCAACGGCGCTCCTCCGCCTCTCGATTCCGCGCCCCTGGCTTATGAGAACTCCAACTTCCTGAACAGCGCCGACGGCCGTCCCATCCGCATCATCTCGGAATACCTTGAGCCGCTCGCGCGCTTCCGGCGCGAGCAGATCCAGGACACCGTCGTCTTCTTCGGCTCGGCCCGCTTCCGCGGCCGCGAAGAGGCCGACCATGCCTTGGAGCTGCTTGAAAATACCGGCTCCGTGCATGCGGCCCCGAGTGAGGAGCAGCCTGCCAAGGCCGGCGAGATCGCAGCCGGCCGCGCCAGCATCCTCCAGCTCAAGCGCGCCGTCGCCGCCGTCGAAATGGCCCGCTATTACGAAGATGCGCGCCGCCTGGCCCAGTTGCTCACGCAGTGGGCCAAGACCATCCCTTCGCCCAAGCATCGTTTCGTGGTTACCTCCGGCGGCGGACCCGGCATTATGGAAGCGGCTAACCGCGGCGCTTACGAGGCCGGCGGCAAAACCATCGGCCTGAATATTGTGCTGCCCTTCGAGCAGAGGCCAAACCCTTACATCACCCCTTCGCTGAACTTTGAGTTCCACTACTTCTTCATGCGCAAGCTCTGGTTTGCCTATCTGGCCAAGGCGCTGGTCGTATTTCCCGGCGGCTTCGGCACTCTCGATGAGATGTTCGAGATTCTCACTCTGGTGCAGACCAAGAAGGTCAACAAGAAGATCACGGTCCTCATTTATGGGCCGGATTATTGGAAGAAAGTCTTCAACCTCGACGCCCTGGCTGACTCCGGCGCCATCTCGCCCAAGGATCTTGACCTCTTTCACTATGCCAACACGCCCGAGGAGGCCTTCGAGCAACTGCGCAAGGGATTGACGGACAACTATCTCGCCGGCGAAGCTGCGGCCGCTCCCGCCGCGGCGCTGAAGGGTACAGGGCCCGCGCCCGATGAGGAGTTGATGGCGGGCTGGAATCTCGACGATTTTCTCGGGCCCGAACTGGCAAAAACCAGAAAAGCCTGATCGAAGCCCGGTCGCGCATCCATTCGCAGCCTTGCGGAGCCGCTCCGCGGAGGCTGGCGGCGCTATTCGCCGTCTCCCATCTCGCCTCCGTCCCGAGCCGGCTCAGGCCGCATACCACTCATGCTGCGCCCCTTCCGTAACTCTTCTGGTTCCGTTGCTCCGGCAATTGACCCCCAATTCGCACCCTCTTAACCGGATATTGACGCCCGCACCCGATACTGAATCTGGAATTCCGGAGTGCACTCGGGAGTCGACGAGGAGCTCAAATGCCGACATCTACCATCTCGTATCTGTGGCGCGACACGGGCGCCCCCAGGGACTTCCGGACTGGCGTCTCATTGCACAGCCATACCAATCAGTCCTCCGAAACCCTGGACTTCCTGGCCAACTTCGGCAACCAATATCCCGTCATGCGTCCGCTCCTGACCCGGCTAGAGCAGAGAGCCGAGCGCGTCTACGGCATGCGCCTCGATTATGCGGCCAGCTATTGGACCCCGCCCATGACGCCCCGTCTCGCCTTCGATCTCGAAACCAGGCAGATCGAAAAACTGGGCCTGTCCGCCATGGTCTCCATCAGCGACCACGACAACATTAAAGCCCCCATGCTCTTGCGCTCCGTCCCCAGCGCCCGCCAGATCCCGGTATCGGTCGAGTGGAGCGCCCCGTACGGCGGGGTGCAGTCATTTCATCTGGGCGTTCATAATCTGCCCAGCGACCGCGCAGTGGAGTGGATGGCGACCTTCGCCGAGTTCACGGCCAACCCCAGCGATACGCGCCTCACTGAGATTCTCGTCGCCCTCCATGAGGAGCCCAATGTCCTCCTCGTCTTCAACCACCCGATGTGGGATCTCTACCTCGTCGGCAAAGAGAAACACCAGTTCCTCGTCAACGAGTTCCTCCTGAAAAACGGCGCATGGCTGCACGCCCTGGAGCTCAACGGCCTTCGCAACTGGGAAGAGAACCGCGCCGTACGCCGGCTTGCGGAAAAGTGGAACATGCTCCTCATCTCCGGCGGCGACCGGCACGGCGTGGAGCCCAACGCCAACGTCAACCTCACCAATGCCGCGTCCTTCACTGAATTTGTGCATGAGGTGCGGCGCGAGAAAAAAAGCCACGTCCTCTTCATGCCCCAGTACGCCGAGCCCTGGAAGCATCGCATCCTGCAGTCCGCCATGGATATCGTCCGCTGCTATCCCGAGTTTCCCCAGGGCTCCCGCACATGGGATGAGCGCGTCTACCACCCCGATGCGAACGGCATCGTCCGCCCGTTGAGCGAGCTGTGGCCCGACGGAGCGGCGCCGCGCGTAATGCGCTGGACCATCGCCCTGGTGCAGATGCTCGGCCGCGGTCTTGTCTCCGGAGGGCTGCGCATGGCCTGGAATGACTCCGACCAGTTGCGCCTGGCTCTCGGCGAGCAGGAGTAAGCCGGCGGAGCGGACGCGCGAACAACATGACCGTGCCTCGCGTTGCCTACTTCCCCGACTCGTTTCACGAAGTCAACGGTGTCGCCCACACCAGCCGCCACTTTGAGGACTTCGCCAGGCGGCGCAATCTCCCGTTTCTCTGCGTCCGCGCCGGCAAAAGATCCCCATCCTTTCTTCAGGACGGCAATCTCTGGACGCTGGAGCTGCCGCGAGGCCCGCTCTCCTTTCCGCTGGAAAAGGATCTCTTCTTCGATCCCGCCTATCCGCGCCATCTGCCGCGTCTTCTTGTCGCCCTCAAGCGCTTCCGGCCCGACATCATTCATATCACCGGGCCCAGTGATAACGGCCTCCTCGGCGCCGCTATGGCGCGCTATCTCAAGGTGCCGCTCGCCGCAAGCTGGCATACCAACGTGCATGAATATGCCGCACGTCGCGCCGGCTGGCTCTCGCGCCTGCTGCCTGCGCCCGCATCCGCGGCGGCCGGCTGCAAAATTGAGCGCCTCGCATGGACCGCTGTCGCCTGGTTCTACGCCCGCGCCAAACTGCTCTTCGCCCCCAACCCCGGTCTCTGTGCGCTGCTCCAGCAGGCCACGGGACGCGCCTGCTTCCTCATGCCGCGGGGTGTTGACGCGCAGCTCTTCCATCCCGGCCGCCGCTCGCGGCCGTCCCGCGACCCTCTGCGTCTCCTCGGCTTCGTCGGCCGCCTGTCGGTTGAAAAGAACATCGGGCTGCTTGTCGACATTCAGCGCCAGCTCGATCCCGGCCGGGAACGTTTCCTGATCGTCGGGCACGGCGGCGACGAGGCATGGCTGCGCGAGCGGCTGCCGCAGGCGCAATTCACCGGCGTTCTGCGCGGCGAAGATCTGGCCCGCGCCTACGCCGACATGGACCTCTTTGTCTTCCCCTCGCACACGGATACCTTCGGCAATGTCGTCCTGGAGGCCCTGGCCAGCGGCGTTCCTGCCATCGTCACGCCCGACGGCGGCCCGTGCTCGATCGTCCGCGACGGTGAAACCGGCCGCATCGTTCCCGACGAGCAGTTCGCCTCGGCCATCGCGGAGATCCTCGCTGACCCCGTCCGCCATGCGGCCATGCGCCAGGCCGCACGCGGCTACGCGCTCACCGCTAGTTGGGACGCGGTCTTTGAAGGCGTCTATAGCGCGTATCGGAGCCTTGTTCCCGCGCTGCAACCGTCTCCGGCTGTCGCTCTTACCCAATCCTTGCGCTCCGGGCAGTGAGCCGCCGGCCGTATCCTCCGCTCAACTGTCCTGCATCGTCACGCGCCCGGCGCGGATAACAGTGCTCCGTTCCGCAAATCGATCGTGAACGGTCTCTCCCGGTCGCCCATCATCTCCCAGCCCGTTCCGTGCAGACACCCGCGATCAATCTTCACCATCGTGACGCCCTCGTCTGAGAGCTTCGCCGACTCCCACGCCTGTCCGCTCGCTCCCCACGCAAGAATGGAACGATGGCCGGCAAACAGCAGCAGGCCGGCTTCCACCGCTGCCCGCACCTCCAGAACCGGCCGATAGTGGAGCATCGTGAACCGTTCCGGCGCTGCCGTCTCGATCAGGTACGCGTACCCTCCTGCAACGGCGCAGATCGTTCCCGGCGCCGGAGTCGACCAGATTCCGGTGGGCGCCGCAGGATCGCGAAACCCCAGGGCGCAGGTGGCAAGAAACGCCTGCGCATGCACAGCTTCCGGTCGAATGGACACCTCCAGCGCGCCGCGCTCCACCTCTTCCGCCTCGCCCGGATAGGTAAAGTGCCGCTTCGGCAGAATCAGCGGCCGCGCCGGCAGTATCTCCGCCTGCCACGCATGCGGAAACTCCAGGGCGATCGTCTGCTTCGGGTTCGGCTCAGTCGTCAATCCCGGTCCCCGTCCGTCTGTCCAGCCTGCTCGGCTTGAAATTCCAATATCACTTCCGCCGGCTCCATCGGTCCGCATCCGCCGTTCAGGCCCATGCCGCTGCGCGCTCCCTCATGGCTTCGCTTTGTAGCGCAGAACCCACTGCAACTGCTCCTTGGTGTCCGGTATGGGATACCCGCGCGCCTCCCGGATCGCCGCCAGCGCGTCCTCCGCCGTCCAGCCCAGATGGATCAGCGCGCACGCGGCGGTCAGCGGCGAGCGGCCGATGCTCCCCCGGCAGTGCATGGCCACCCGCTCTCCGCGATGCAGCCGGGCCGCCACATTCGCCGCGAACTCGCGAAACCCAGTCACGCTCGCGGGCACTGAGACATCCTGAATCGGAAAGGAGAGAAACTCCATGCCCATCTTCTGCGCCAGCAAGCTCTCCTCGCCAAGTCCCAGCCAGTCCGCCTCCTCGGGTTCGAGCATCGACACCAGCGTCTGCACGCCGCTCTTCGCCATCGCGCGCAGGTCGTCCTTCAGCGCGCGTCCTCCGCGCGGGCACAGCGCAATCGCCAGCGGCGCCTGCGGATTTCCCCCGATCCAAAATACCTCGGCCACGTCTCCCAGCTCCCGGACAAAACTCAACGCGTCCACCCGCGTCAATACCTTCGATCATAGCCGCAGCGCGCCGCTCCTGGGCCGCATCTCCTCGCTCCATCTCGCCTCCACGCAGCTGCGCCCGCGCAAAATGAGAAAATAGAGTCAGCGCTTGCATCTGGGAATGCAACTTTGCGGCGCCAGGGGCAATGCAAAAAAATGCTGTGCGTTCTTTCTACTCATCTCTTCCTGAATCACCGCCTGCATCCGGGCCTGCTTGAGCTTGCAGAGCGCTCTGGTGCGCAGGGGGTCGAGATCTTCGCTGCGCGCCAGCACTTTGACTACACCAGCCGCGAAGACGTAGCCGAGCTCGCCGAGTGGTTCCGCTCCAGCGAGCTCCAGCCGTTCTCCATGCACGCGCCTCTCTATGCCGACCGTGAGATGGGCCGCGGCGGCGCTCCCGCCTTGAACCTGCTCCATCCGGAAAAGTCGCGCCGCATCGACGCCATGGACGAAATCAAGCGTGCCCTCGAAACCGCCGAATTTATCCCCCTCCGCAACCTGGTCGTGCACCTCGGCGAGCGTGGCGACGAGTGGTCGCCGCGCACCATCGAGTTTGCGCTCACCGCGCTCGAGCATCTCGGCGCCTTTGCCCACCCGCTCGGCGTGCGCATCCTCGTCGAAAATCTACTCAGCGAGCCCACCGCTCCCGCGCGGCTCGTCACCATTCTTGAAATGGGGCACCTCAGCAACATCGGCGTCTGCCTCGACCTCGGTCACGCCCACATCACCGTCGGCGTGCCAGACGCCATCGCCACCCTCGGCCGCCGCATCGCCACCGTGCACGTGCATGACAACCATGCCCTCAAGGACGAGCACCTGTGGCCCGGCAGCGGCTCCATCGCCTGGCAAGCTGCGATTGCGTCGCTGTCGGCCCTCCCGTCTCCGCCCGCCGCCGTCCTTGAGATTGCCGGCGCGCCCTCTGAAACGCATGCAGCCCTGACCGGAAAAATCGAACAGGCCTTTGCGCTCTTTCCGTAGCTGAACCGCGCGTCCGGCGGCGTGCGTCATTCTCCCCGTCCCGAGGGTCAGCGGATTGCCGGCCATGTGGCCGTCATCCCGCTCACGCTCAGGCTGACGCTGCCCGTGAACGATCTTCCCGCTGTCATTGTGAATGGAATCATCACCGCGCCGCCATCAAGCCGGCTCAGGTTGCCACCACTCGCCGCCGGCGGCTCCACCCCTGCGTCTAGCAGATCCTCGGCAGTTGTTCGCCGATCATGGGCGCGATCACCCGGTTTGAGCCCATCGTCGTCCGCGCCACAAGAATCCCCCGGTGCTCCGCTGTCACCCGGCCGATGCGCGCCGCATCCTTGCCCAGCGGATGTGCGCGCAGCACCTCCAACACGCGATCGGCAGCCTCCGCCGCCACAAAAAACACCGCCTTGCCCTCATTGGCCACATACACCGGGTCGAACCCCAGCAACTCGCACGCCGCCTGCACCTCCGGCCGCACGGGAACGCTCGCCTCGTCAATGGCCACGCCGGCGTTGGAGGCATTGGCAATCTCATTCAGCGTCGACGCAAGTCCGCCGCGTGTCGGATCGCGCATGGCATGCACCTGACTGCCGGCGGCATCCAGAACCTCCGCGATCATTCCGTTCAGCGCCGCGCAATCGGAGCGGATCTCGCTCTCGAACTCGAGGCCCTCGCGTACGCTCATCACCGCCATGCCGTGGTCGCCGATCGTGCCGGAAACGATCACCGCGTCGCCCGGCACTGCCCGCCGTGGCCCAACCGCAACCCCGCTCCGCAGCAGCCCCACGCCGCAGGTGTTGATGTAGCAGCCGTCCCCGTGGCCCCGCTCCACCACCTTGGTGTCCCCGGTGACAATCTGTACGCCGGCGGCTGCGGCGGCCTGGGCCATCGCTTCCACAATCGCGGCCAGCGCGCTCAGCGCCAGTCCCTCTTCCAGAATGAAGCTCGCGCTCAGAAACTGCGGCGTCGCGCCTGAAACCGCCAGGTCGTTCACGGTTCCGTTCACCGCCAGCGCGCCGATCGACCCGCCCGGAAAAAACAGCGGCTGCACCACAAACGAATCCGTGCTCAGCGCCAGCCGCGCGCCCCCGGTCTCCAGCACCGCCGCGTCGCCCAGGTTCTCCAGCGCCGCGTTGCGGAACGCCGGCAGAAACAGATGCTCCACCAGCTCATTGCCCAGCTTTCCGCCGCCGCCGTGGCCCATCACAATCGTCGGATAATCCGCCAGCGGCAGCGGGCAGCTCCAGTTGGAGAAATCAGGCATCATATCGGATCCCTTGCTTTGCAGCCCTTGGCTGCGGTCTCTCGGTGCGATGGCGGCAGGCTCCTGCGCCCTGTCCGTTTCGCAAAGCTGCGCGATACGGTACGTCC
>JAKCDN010000213.1 GCA_021841795.1 Acidobacteriota bacterium
GTAGTCGACCTTGAGGATGCGGACGTTGGGCAGATCCGGTCCGGCATCGACAAAGACCAGCGGGAAGCCCTGCTCCACCAGCTTGCGCACCAGCTCCTGTTCGATGCCGAAGGTCATCACCGCGACGCCGTCCACGTTGCGCTGCAGCATGCGGCGGATCAGCATCTGGGTGCGGGCCGGGTCGTAGCTGGTGGACCCGATCATGACCTCGTAGCCCTGGGCCACGGCCAGGTTCTCAAACTCCTGGATGAGCTCGGGAAAAAAGGGATTGGTGATCTCGGAGACCATCAGGCCGAGGATGCCGCTGCGGCCCGAGACCAGCGCGCGGGCCTGCGTGTTGGGCACGTAACCGACCTCTTCAATCGCCTTCCAGACCCGCGCCGCCAGAGCCGGATCGACGGTAGGGATGCGGTTGACGACACGCGATACCGTGGCGATGGAGACGCGGGCGCGGCGGGCCACAACGTGAATATTCACGGCTGCGCGGCGGCTTGGCGATGGAGGGAGCGAGCTGTCCATGAGAAAGAAATTGTACGCTGTCGCGGCAGGCGCCCGAAGAAGGAGCGGACGAAGGCGATGCCCGGAGCGGCTGTGATTGCGGTCCGGCTGCGGCCGCGGCTATTGTCGGAGCGGGCCCGCCGGCGGCGATCGCAAGCCGGGAACCGCCGGTGGAGAAGACGCGCATCAGGGGTGGTTCTGGCCGCCTGCGGCAACCTCGATGGCGTGGCGGAGCAATGGCAGAATGGCCTGAAGACTCTCTTCGGCGCCGCGCCGGCTGCCGGGAAGATTGACGATCAGGCTTGTGCCGCAAAGGCCTGCGACGCCGCGCGAGAGCCAGGCAAAGAAATTGCGGCCGGCGCCCGTGGCGCGCATGGCTTCAGCCAGTCCGGGGGCCTCGCGGTCGATCACGCGGCGCGTGGCCTCGGGAGTGCGGTCGCGCGGGCCCAGACCGGTGCCGCCAGCGGTAAGCACCAGCGCCGCGCCCTGCCCGCAGAGCGCGACCAGGGCGTCGGCGATGGCATCTTCGTCGTCGGCCAGCAGCGCGGTGCGCACCTCGGCCTGGGGCCAGTCCTGGCGCAGTAGTGCGGCCACGGCGGGCCCGGCGGTGTCCGTCATCTGCCCGGCTGAACAACGGTCGGAGATGGTGAGAACGGCCAGCAGCATGACGTCATTTTATGCCGCGGCCCGGCGCGCGCCTGCGTCCGCAAGTGGGTATTTGCGCCATCCCCGCCGCAAAACGCACGGGAAGCTGAGTTTCGTTAGAACTTTTTGCGCTGGCTCAATCTGGTTCGCGCCGGCCCGCGGCGCGGCTGCCATCGTTTATGCTTCGTCCATGAGCGGCAGTGCGCGCCGCCGTCCAGAGTGGCCCATGACCCGTTTCTCCCGCCTCGTCGGCGTTGATCTCCCTCTCGTTCAGGCCCCCATGGCCGGCGTGCAGGCAAGCGCGCTTGCCATTGCCGTCTGCCAGGCAGGAGGCCTCGGATCGCTCCCCTGTGCCATGTTGACCGCCGATCAGATTCGGGCAGAGGTCGCCGCCATCCGCGCCGCCACCAGCCGGCCGTTCAACCTGAATTTCTTCGCGCACACTCCGCCTGCGCCCGACGCTCTGCGCATGGCCGTCTGGCACTCTGCGCTCCTCCCGTATTACCGGGAGCTTGGGCTCGATCCGGCCGCCATCCCCTCCGGGCCGGGGCGCGCTCCATTCACGCCCGAAGCCGCGGATCTGCTCGAGGAGCTTCGCCCGCCGGTCGTGAGCTTCCACTTCGGCCTGCCCGCCGCCGATCTGCTGGCGCGTGTCCGGGCCACGGGTGCTCGCATTCTTGCCTCGGCAACCACCATTGAAGAAGCGCTTTGGCTGCAAGCCCGGGGAGTCGATGCCGTCATCGCCCAGGGCATTGAAGCCGGTGGGCATCGCGGCATCTTCCTCGCCCATGATCTGTCGACGCAATCCGGAACCATGGCCCTGGTTTCCCAACTGGTCGATGCGCTGCAAGTCCCCGTGATCGCTGCCGGAGGCATCGCGGACGCCAGGACGCTGCGGGCGGCCCTGTCGCTCGGCGCCGCGGCCGCGCAGGTTGGCACGGCCTACATGCTCTGTCCCGAGGCCACAACCAGCTCCGTTCACCGCGCCGCCATTCGCAGTGCGCGCTCGCAACACACGGTGCTCACCCGCCTCTTTTCCGGAGGCCCGGCGCGCGGCATCGTCAACCGCCTCATCCGGGAACTGGGCCCCATGAGCGCGCTCGCGCCGCCATTTCCTCTCGCCGCGTCCGCTCTGGCTCCTCTGCGCAGCTTGGCTGAAAGCCTCGGGCGCGACGATTTTTCTCCGCTCTGGTGTGGCCAGAACCCATCCGGCTGCGCTGAACTTCCCGCGGCTGAGCTCACCCGCGCTCTCGTCGCCGCCCTTTGATCTCCCGCAGGCCGAACCGCTCATCGCGCGCCCGCTTACGGCACATCCCCGCGCTCAACCCCGTCTCTCCATCGCTCCGTTCGCGCGCTGCGCAATCCGGAATCGCTCCGCCTCGCCATGGGCATTGCATCGCCTCCGCCGCCGGCCCGGAATCCATCCCGCGTGCCCTGCAAACCCGCGCCCTCGGCGCATAATCCTCAATCGGCGCCGATTGCTCCGCTTCAGTATTAGGAGTTACGATAACTCCCACTTGGGTTCTTATTAGATGCTCACGAAAAAAATCATCCCGGTGTTCCTGTTATGGATCTTCTTTGCGCACATTGCTGCCGCGGTCGAGTCGGCCTGCTCATTGCAGATCCCGCGTCTTCGGGTCAAGCGCCCCGATATCTTCACTGACCAGCAGGAGCAGTGGCTCGGCGATGCCCAGGCGGAGATGATTGAGCCGCGATATACCCTGTTGCCGGCCTATGAGAGCACCTACCTTGACGAGATCGGCCAGCGCCTCCTCAAGCAGCTCCCGCCAACCCCGATTCGCTATACCTTCCGCATCTACGAGTCGCCCGATCTGCGCGCCTTCTCCCTGGCCGGCGGGCACGTCTACATCAGCCGCAAGCTGGTCATGGATGCGCGCAACGAAGATGAGCTCGCCGCCATGCTGGCGCAGGAAATCGGCAGAATCTATATCCACCACGCCGCCTCCGCGGTCACGCGCCGCATGCAGCGAACCATGCACGTCAAAGAGCTCGGCGACCGCGCTGATGTCGATAACAAGTTCCTGCTCATGCTCAATCTGCCCCCGGATCCTTACTCGTTCCTCGATCTCGGCGAGCAGCGCGACGACGAGCTCCTCGCCGACCGCGTGGGCATGTATGCCATGATCAAGGCCCAATACGATCCCAAGGCCTTTGCCGCTTTTCTCGATCGCGTCAACAACAACGGCGGTTACACCGGCAGCCTCTTCACTGAGGCCTTCGACCTCATGCCGCTTGTCAGTCTGCGCGTGCGCATGGCCGATAAGCTGGTCTCGTCGCTGCCCGGCGCGTGCCACCAGGTTCGTCCCGCCTACCGTCCCGGCTTCAAGCCTTTTCAACTGGCGATTCAGCAGCAGCGCATTGACCCCATCGTCCCCGCCTCGCCCGGTCTCCATGGCGCTGTCCTCGATCAGCCCATCCAGCCCGCCCTGGAGAATATCGCCATCAGCCCCGACGGCAATTACGTTCTCGCCCAGGACGCTTACAAAATTCATGTGCTGTCCGCGGCGCCGCTCAAATTGCAGTTCTCCATCAATGCCCTCGGCGCGGAGATGGCCCAGTTCTCCCCGGACTCCCAGAGCCTCGTCTTCAACTACAACGATCTGCATATCGAAAAGTGGCACCTGGCCACCGGCCAGCCCTCCAGCATTCAGGACTTCGTCGATTACGCCGGATGCGTGCAGACCAGCCTTTCCCCCGACGGCAACGCGCTCGCCTGCATCAGCCAGTTCTACGGCCTCCTCGATGACTCCGTCTGGCTCAAGATCGCCGACATCCACAGCGGCTCCATGCTCTATCAGAATCTGCACTTCTTTGACAAAGGCTCGTTTGCCCTCAACAGTAATGTCCGCTTCACGCCCACCTTCCAGGCGGTCATGCACTGGTCGCGCGACGGCCGCTACTTCGTTGCCGCCTCCGGATCATCCGCCATGGCCTACGACCTCACCAATCGCGCCACCGTGCGCCTGGGCGGCGTGCTCTCTGGTCTGGCGCAGCAGCGCTTCGACTTTGTCGGCTCTGACAAGATGGTCTCCACCTGCGACTGGAGCGTGAAAACCGGCGGTCCCGGCGAGACCTTCACCATGTGCTACACCACCTTTCCCGCCGGAAAGAGCCTCAAGTCATTCCAGTTGCCGCCCGGCTGGCTCGCCAGTGTGGCCGCGGGCGATCACCTCATCTTCGGCCCCCTGGCCAACTCCGCCGCCGGCCTGCTCAATCCCGCAACCGCAAAACTCGACGGAGAATTTCGCAACGAAACCCTCGATGTCCGCGGCGATGAGCTCGCCGGAGAACTTCCTGAGGGCGGCATCGCGTTCGGAAAATTGCAGGGCAATCTCCAGGCTCTGCCGCTGCCCGTCACCCCGCTCACCGCCGTCGAGACCGCCGACTTCAGCCTCGATGGCCGCTACCTCGCCCTTTCCAATCGCGCCCGCGGTGCGGAGTGGGATCTCTCCACCGGCAAGCGGATGAAGCTCACCCTCCCGTTCCTTGCCGCCGCCATTGACAATGCCGGCAACCTCCAGGCCGCTCCTGTCTCGCATGAGATCGTGCCCGCCAGTGATCCCGGCCTCGATAAACTGATTCGTAAATATGTCCCCTGGATGTCGACCCGCGTCTATCCCCTGCAGTGGGGCAGTGTCCGCATCCGCTTTGTGCCGCTCGGCGTTCAACAAGAGATGAATTACGATGTCCGCGTCGAAGCCGACGATGCAAGTTCCGAAGCCCACCTTTGGTCGCGGACGATCCTCGGCAAACTCCCCCGGATGATTCCTGCCGATGGCGACAAGACCCTCTTCGTCATCGGCCGCGAAAGCTGGACCGGAAGCGGCAAGCTCCTCCACACTTCCGACCTGCCCCTCCAGTTCCTCAATCCGCTCGGTACCGTCGTCGAAGTCGTCTCCAACCGGACCGGCAAGGCCGACCATCTCCTGTTCTCGCCGCAGCTCCCCGTGCCGGACCAAAGCCGCGACGAACGCAGCGCCCAGCTCTTTGGCAGCCTGCTCGCCGTTTACGGCAACAACAACGACACCGCCGTCTACCGTGTCGGCAACGGATCTCGCCTCTTCGCCTTCTTCGGCCGCGCTCTGGCCGGGGACGACACTCTGGGCATGCTTGTCGCCACTGACCGGATTCAGGAACTGAACCTCTACGAAACCGCGCACGGCGCGCGCCTCGCGCACCTCATCCTCGATCAGGCGGTCCTTGCCGCCCGCTTTATTCCGCAAAGCAGGCAGTTGCTCGTCCTCACCGCCTCGCAGCGCCTCTATCGCATCGATCTCTCCTCGCTGGTTTCCGCGCAGCCTCCTTCGGTCAACTGACTCCCGCGCCGATCGCCCGCCTGGCCGCGGATCTTTCACGCCCGGCGCAGCTTTGGCGTTCGATCTCTCGATGAGGTCTGACCATATACGATCAATCGCTCCCGCTTCGCACCCGCCCTTTCGCGCTTGTCCGCCCGCGCAGCCGCCGTCGCGTATCCGCCGCGCCGGGGCAGGGAAGCGTCGCCGCTTCCCGGCCGGCCGCCTGGACGCAACTGAAAAACCTCGATATTCCGGTGATATTCACAGAAATCCGACCTTCCATCGGATCGTTTCGGCAGCCGATACTGCGCGCCCTGCCCCCGGCATCGCCCGCGCAACTCC
>JAKCDN010000214.1 GCA_021841795.1 Acidobacteriota bacterium
TTGCCGACGAAGACCTCAAACTCGGGAATGATGAGATTGGGAGGCACGCGCCCGGTGATGGCATAGGCGGTGGCGTGAGGGGGATGGCAGTGCACGACGGCCTTGGCTTCAGGGACCGCTTTATAGATCTCCAGATGCAGGAGCAGCTCGCTGGTGCGGGGCCTGTGCCCGGCGGCCTGCACGCCGTCAAGATCGGTGAGGGCGATGTCTTCAGGAGTGAGGTCGTATTTGCTGACCAGGGTGGGCGTGCAGAGTACCTCGTTGGGGCCGATGCGGTAGGAGATATTGCCGCCGTTGCCGTCAACAAACTGGCGCATCCACAGTTTTTTGCCCACGGAACAGATCTCTTTTTTCACGGCCTCGGCCTCAGGCGAGGTGAAGAGGCGGCGATTGACGGCGGGGACGCCGGAAGCGGCCGCAGGCGCAGACGCGGCCGGCAGCGGAGCCGAGGCGGCCGCAGGCGCGGAGCCGCCGGCGACCAGTTCGACGCCGTGCTGCTGCAGGAAATCGCGCGCCGAGGGCGTGACGATGCTGTTGGCCGCAGCCACGATGACGCGGGCGCCCGCCGAGACCGCGTCCTGAACATCGCGCATGGAAATGAGCTTGCGCTCGCCGAGATCGATACTTTTTTCTCCGTTTTTCACGTCCCCACCTTAAAAGAACAAGCTTTCGATTACTTCACATCCACCGCATCGACAATCAATGCGACATAAGCATCCACCGGCACGGAGCCGGGCCAGAAAGGATTCGCGGCCTCGCGTCCCTCAGTAAACGCCACCAGATGCCCGACGGCGGCGCCGAGCTCATCGACCGCGATCAGCGACTTGCCGCCGCCCTGGGCATTGCGCGCGCGCAGGTTTTCCATGGTGACCGGCTCCACGACCTTGAGGGTGCGGCCGTGCAAGGACTCCACGGCGGGCATGAGCGTGACCTGGCCGCGCACGATACCGAGCCTCATGCGGCACCTCCGGGCTGCTGCACCGCATCGACAAGGCCGGCAACGACCATGCGGGCGGGAGTGTTGTTGCCCAGCCTTTGGCGCGCGATGTCGCCGTCGGTGGAAACCATGACGATTTGTCCCACTGCGGCGCCCATCCAATCGATGACGACGTTCGGCTCCGACGCCGGGGTTCCGTCGGCCTCAAGCCGCCGCGCAACCAGGAACCTGCACCCGCTCAAGCTGGGGTGCTTTGCCGTTGCCACGACCGTGCCATCAATCCGCGCCAGAAACATTCTCAGTCCCTCAGTGCCTGTGATCCGCTTGCGCGCTGCCCGCCCTCAGATGATGCGCAAGGCATTGCCCACGACCATCTGCCGCTCGCGGGTGAAGGTAAGCGGGGTTGTAATGCCCTCGCCCGTGGGAGTAGCGATGGTATGGCTGAAGTAACCCGGGCCACCCACGCCGAGCGAAGCCGGCGAGGCCGCGTTGTGAATGAACAGAGTGGTATTCATGACCCTGGCCATGCGCGTAGCGGTCTCAAGATTATTGGAGTGAATGATGGCGGTGTGCCCGTAGGCGTGCTCGGCGCGGACGGCGGCAGCGATGGCCGCATCGACATCCTTGACGCGCACGACCGGAACGAAGGGCATCATCTGCTCCTCCTGGACGAAGGCGTGATTCTCGTCGGTTTCGCCGAAGAGGAGGTTGGTTCCGGCGGGCACGGAGACGCCGGCGGCCTGGGCGAGGACGGCAACATCCTTGCCGACCAGATCCTTTTTCACGTGCGCGCGGGCGCATCCGCCGCCGCCGCCCTCGAAGGTAAAGGCGGCCTTGGTGAGGCGGTCGATGGCCGCGGCGTCGAGCTGAGCGGCTCCGGCGCGCTTCATGGCGGCGATGAATGCGTCGGCCACGGAGGCGACGACGAAGACTTCCTTCTCACCGATGCAGAGGAGATTGTTATCGAAGGCCGCGCCGTCAATGATGCAGCGGGCGGCGCGATCGAGATCGGCGGTTTCGTCGACGACCACGGGGGGATTGCCGGGACCGCCGGCAATGACGCGCTTGCCGGACATGGCGGCGGCGCGGGCCACCGCGGCCCCGCCGGTGCAGCAGAGCAGGGCCACCCGGGGATGGTGGAAGATCTGCTCGGCGGCCTCAATGGTGGGCTCGACGGTGGTGGTAAAGACATTGGCGACGCCGAGCTCGCGCTCAATCTCGCGATTCCAGAGCTGGAGCGCGTACTGGGCCACGCGCTTGCCCGAGGGATGGGGCCCGAAGACGGCGGTATTTCCGGCGGCGACGACGTTGATGGCGTTCGAAGCCATGGTGGGCACGGAATGGGTGACGGGGAGCATCATGCCGATGACGCCCCACGGGGCATGCTCGATGATGCAGACGCCGGTGGAGTTGCTGCGCGCCTCAGTATGCAGGGAATCGACGCCGAGGACGAAGCGCATATTCGTGAGCTTGAGGATCTTGTGATCGAGCCGTCCGACCCGGGTCTCTTCAAGCTCCATGCGGCCGAGCTCGTCGCGCCGGTCATTGCAGATGCGGCAGATGATGTCGATGATGCGCTTGCGGTCTTCGAGCGGCATGGCCGCGATTTTCTTCTGCGCCTCCCAGGCCGCATTGACGGCTTCGTCAACGGTGGCGAAGATGCCATCGCGGGCGGCGGAGGGTCTGGAGGGCGCGGGTACGGGCGCGGACTCAAACTGGACGCGCAGCCGGGCGACGACTTCCTTCGCGATCTCCTGAATCACCTGGGGCGAGACTTGTGGTTGCGTCTGCATGAAAGAACTCCCTGAATCCCAAAGGCGGTTGAACCAAAACGTCCGCGGCCGGAGCCGCATTGGGGGCCGAAGCCCCGCATCCGTTGCGCGTTGCGGGCATGACGCCAGCCGTGCCCTGCTGCCCAAACCCCGCGCGGCCGCTCTCCGGCTACGGCCTGGCGACGGCGGCGCCATCCACTTCAATGCTGTCGACGATGCCGACAATGACGGCATCGACGGGTGCGTCCTTTGTTGCGGGGGTGAGGCGCGCGGAGCTGCCCTGGGTAAAGAGCACGCACTCTCCGACGCCGGCGCCCACGCCATCGACCGCGACCACGGAGCTGCCGGAGATCTGCAGCTTGCCTTCGCGGTTGATGTAAGGCTGGATCAGCAGCAGCTTCATGCCGCGGAACTTCGCGATCTTCTGCGTTGAAACCACGTTGCCGATGACTTTCGCTATAAACATTGCCCATCCTCGCAAGGGCCGCACACCTTTACGGGCGCAGGCCCGGAGGTGATTGCCGCCGATGCGGCACGGCCGGAGCCGTGCCCTTTCAAGGCGCTGCGCCGGCGGTACGAGCCCGCGCGGCGGCAGAGCCGCACTACCGGGGCAGGACGCCGGAGAGCGAATCGTGAGGACGAGCGATGACGTGCACGCTCTGCACCTCTCCGGCGGCACGCGCCGCCGCGGCTCCGGCATCGACGGCGGCGCGCACCGAACCGACGTCGCCGCTGACATAGACGGAGCAGAGCCCGCTGCCGACCTTGTTCCAGCCCACAAACCTCACGCTGGCCGCCTTCAACATGGCGTCCGTTGCCTGCACCAGGGCCACGAGGCCCTTGGTTTCGATCATTCCAATTGCTTCACTCGCCATTGCGATCTCCCTTGTCGGAATCGTTACTTCAACAGGTTTTCGACCAGCGCATCGTGGGGGCGCGGAATCACGTGCGACGAGACCAGCTCGCCGACCACCTTGGCCGCGGCGGAGCCGGCGTCCACAGCGGCGCGGACACTGCCGACGTCACCGCGCACGATGGCGGTGACGAAGCCGCCGCCGATGTGCACCGTCTTGACCAGTTCGACGCTGGCAGCCTTGACCATGGCGTCGCTGGCTTCGACCAGGCCGACCATGCCTCTGGTTTCAATCAATCCGATTGCCTGACTCATGATTTCTCCTTGGCAGCCCGCTGCCGGTATCCGGCCGCGGATTCATGCTGCGAGTGCCGTGTTATGCATTGCCGTCAAAGTGCCGCAGAGGGCCGGCGCCGCCGAGATGGGGCGGACGCAGCCGGCAGCGGCTACTTTTTCGCCGCTTTGCTCTGCTGCACGAAGGACGGCAGCTCATCGTGGGGGCGTGAGATGACCTGCACGCTCACCACCTCGCCGATACGCGCCGCCGCTTCCGCGCCCGCATCGGTAGCAGCCTTGACGGCCGCGACATCGCCCTCGACAAAGGCCGTGACCAGCCCCGAGCCGACGGTCTGCCAGCCCGCGAAGGATACGTTTGCCGATTTGAGCATGGCGTCGGTCGCCTCAAACAGCGCGACCAGACCCTTTGTTTCCACCATTCCCAGCGCTTGTTTCATCGCTTCCTCTCTTGTTGCGTAATGTCTCGAACCTTGCAGCGAACTACTTGAAGATCTCGACGTCCTTGGTGAGATGGAGCCCGCAGGCGTTGGCCTCATCGGTATCCATATGCACGTTCAGGCGCGAGGTGGGATCAATGCGCACATGGACCTTGTTGAAGGTCAGTCCCGAGAGCCCGCCCACGCGGAGCTTCATCAGGTCGCCCTGCTTGACGCCGAAGTATGCGGCCTCCTGGGGGCACATGTGGACGTGAATGGCGGCGCGGATGACGCCCTCCTTGAGCTCGACGACGCCCTTGGGCCCGACGATGACGGCGCCCGGCGTGCCCTTGATATCGCCGGAGAGACGCACGGGCAGATTGCTGAAGCCGAGCATGATGGCATCAGTAAACGCGAGCTCGACCTGCGACTGCTTGCGCATGGGGCCGAGGATGCGCAGGTTGGAGATGATGCGGCTGCGCGGCCCCACGATGGTGACCATCTCCCTGGCGGCGAAGTTGCCCTCCTGAAACAAGGGCCGATCGAAGGTCAGCTCGGCGCCGGGCCCGAAGAGCACATCCATATCCTCGCGGCAGACGTGCATGTGACGCGAGGAGGCCTGGACGACCAGCTCGGGCGCCTTGCCCCTGCTGTCGCGGCCGAGATATTCGAGGGCCACCTGGCGGACGATGCGCTCCACCGCGGCTCTGTCGATGACCGAATTCGCTGCGCTTGCCATAGTCAGTCCTTAGCGGGGTTCGCCGGTTTTGCGGAGTGCGCACGCCGGCCAGCCGCAGATGCCTGCGCCCCTCAACCGCTGATTGCCTGCTGCTTGACCACTGCCACCGTCTCCCGCGCCACGATGGATTCTTCATTGGCGGGGATGACGAGCACTTTGACTGCGGAGCGGAGGGTGGAGATCTCACCTTCGCCCTGGATGGATGCGTTTCCGGCGTCGTCGAGCTCGACGCCGAAGGATGCCATTCCGCGGAGCACCGCGGCGCGGGTTGGGGCGCTGTTTTCGCCGATGCCGCCGGAGAATGTAATCACGTCCAGCCCGCCGAGCTCGAGCATGAAAGCGCCGAGGTAATGGCGGATGGAACGCACAAAGACATCGAGCGCCAGGCGGGCGCGGGCGCTGCCGCCGGCGGCGGCCTCTTCAAGATCGCGCAGATCGCCGCCGGCGCCGCTGATGCCGGCCAGGCCGGACTGGGAGCCGAGCAGGTTGGCCATGGCGTCGGGGCCGAGGCCCAGCTTCTTCATCATGTGAAGGACGGCAAACACATCGATATCGCCGACGCGGTTGTTCTGGGGCAGGCCGGACTGCGGCGATGCGCCCATGCTGACATCAATAGCCTGGCCGCCGCGGAAGGCAGCCAGGCTGGAGCTGCCGCCGAGATGGCAAGACACATGCCGCAGGCCGGATGCCGCTCCGGCCCGCCCGAGAAATGCCTGGGTGCGCTCACTGGCCGAGCGGTGACTGGCGCCATGAAATCCATAG
>JAKCDN010000215.1 GCA_021841795.1 Acidobacteriota bacterium
TGCACCGCTCTCAGTGCAAAAAATGCCCATTTTGCACCCTTCCGAGTGCAATTCCTCCTGCGCGCCTCTCCTTGCTCGGCGCCGTCCCGTCCTCGCCCGCCTGCGCCGCCTTACCGCCTTCGTCCGGCCTGCCCGGCCCCGTCCGCTCGCACTCTGCGAAACTGGATAGATGAACGATTCGCTGCCTGCGCTGATCTTCGACCTCGACGGAACGCTCACGGACTCCAAGCCGGGAATCCTCGGCTGCCTGCGCGAGGTGCTCGAGGCCCGCGCCATCCACGATGCCGGTCCGCTCGACCGCTTCGTCGGGCCTCCCGTCGAGGAGTGGGCCACCGAGCTGCTCCCCCACGGCAGCCCCGACGATCGCCTCGCTCTGGCCCGCGACTATCGCGCCTGCTACGACCGCGTCGGCTGGAGCAACAACGCCCTCTTTCCCGGCATCGCCGAGCTCCTCCTGCGCCTTGAGCGCGAAGGCCTGCCCCTCTACGTCTGCACCTCCAAGCAGCATCACTTCGCGGTCCGCATTCTGGAGCACTTCGGCATCGCGCGCTGCTTCAAAGCCATCTACGGTGACCGCGCCGACTACCCAAGCCACAACAAAGGCGATCTCCTCGCGCGTCTCCTCGCCGAGCAGGCGATCCTTCCTGCGCGCGCCTGGATGGTGGGTGACCGCACCTTCGACTTCGATGCCGCGCGTGTCAACGGTGTCCGCTCCCTCGCCGCGGGCTGGGGTTACGGCTCCCCGCAGGAGTACGCGCAGGCCGACGTGCTCGCCGCCGCGCCCGCCGATCTCTTCGCCCTCGTCTGCGCCCCCGCACCCGGCAGCATTTCGCGGTAACATGCCTCTTTCGCTCCCATGACCTCCGCGCCGCACGCACGACCCACTCTCCGCCTCGCCCTCGATGCCGCTGCCGCCGTGCTCGCCGAGGGCCCTCACGCCGCCCGCGCCCGGCGCGATACGGAAAACCTGCTCCTCCACGCGCTTCGTCTCAACCCGCTCCACGATGGCCCCGCCATCAACCTCGCCTGGCTCATCGCCCACGACGGCGATCCGCTACCCTCCGATGCGGCTGCTGTCTTCTGCGATCTCGTCGAACGCCGCCTCGCCGGCGAGCCCATCCAGTACATCCTCGGCCACGCCGAGTTCTTCGGTCTGCCCTTCCAGGTCAGCCGCGATGTCCTCATTCCCCGGCCTGAAACCGAGCTGCTCGTCGAGCGCGCCATCGCGCTCGCCCAGGATCTGCATCACTCCCGCCCGCTTCTTCCGCCTCGCATCGCCGATGTTGGCACGGGCTCCGGCTGCATCGCCGTGGCTTTGGCGCACGCCCTGCCCTTCGCTCAAATCGTCGCCACCGACCTCTCCGCGGCCGCTCTCGCCCTGGCTTCTGACAATGCCGCTCGCAATCGCGTGGACTCCCGCATCCGTTTTCTGGCCGGCGATCTGCTCGATCCGGTTCAGCGACAGCCCTTCGACCTTATCGTTTCCAATCCGCCCTACGTCGCCGAAAACGACCGCGCCGGCCTCGACCTCGAAGTGCGTGACTATGAGCCCGCGCAGGCCCTCTTTGCCGGCAGCGACGGCCTCGCCATCTACCGCCGCCTGATTCCCGCCGCCGCCCGTGCCCTTGTTCCCGGCGGCATCCTGCTCCTTGAAATCGGTCACGGCCAGCAAGCGGCCATTCACCGGCTCTGCCAATCGCAGCGCCTCGCCCCCATTCAGTTCCTGCCCGACCTCCAGGGCATCCCCCGTGTTGCCATCGCCCGCAAAAACTAGCCCGTCTCGTCTCCGCCCTGCCGCGGCTCAACCCCGGCCCGCTCTTTTATCATTTCCTATGAAGGAGTTATTCCATGCCTGCAACAAAAGGTTACGGAACACCGAATGCACAGTCCCCTCTCGCCCCGGTTTCGTTCTCCCGCCGTGAGCCTGGGCCAACCGAAATCGCCATTCAAACCCTGTATTGCGGCGTCTGCCACTCTGATCTCCATATGGCCCGCAACGAGTGGGGAAACGCCGTCTATCCCATGGTGCCCGGTCATGAGATCGTAGGTCGCGTCACCGCCGTCGGCACCGCCTCCAATCGCTTCAAGGTCGGTGACATCGCTGCCGTCGGCGTCATCGTCGACTCCTGCCGTCACTGTGCGCCCTGCAACCGCGGCGAAGAACACTACTGCGACCATGGCGCCACCCTCACCTACGCCGATAAGGACCGTGTCGACGGCTCCATTACCATGGGCGGCTATTCCAGCAGCTATGTTGTCGATGAACGCTTTGCCCATACCGTGCCCGCAAACCTCGACCTCGCCGGAGTCGCACCCCTCCTCTGCGCCGGCATCACCACCTACTCTCCGCTGCGCCACTGGAAGGTCGGCCCTGGCATGAAAGTCGGTATCGTCGGCCTCGGCGGGCTCGGACACATGGCGCTCAAGTTCGCCCACTCCTTCGGTGCCCACGTGGTGCAGTTCACCACCTCGCTCAGCAAAAAAGCGGATGCCATGCGCCTCGGCGCAGATGACGTTGTGCTTTCCACCGATGCTGCCGCCATGAAGGCCCAGGCCAAGTCCTTTGACTTCATCCTCGACACCGCCTCGGCCTCGCACTCCTACGACCTCTACCTGCAACTCCTCAAGCAGGACGCCACCATGGCCCTCGTCGGCCTGCCCGGCAAGCCTGCATCCATTGAGGTCGGCAACCTCATCTTCCGCCGCGCCGCCCTCTCCGGCTCCATGATCGGCGGCATGCCGGAAACCCAGCAGATGCTCGACTACTGCGGCCAGAAAAACATCGTCGCCGATGTCGAGGTCATTCCCATCCAGAAAATCAACGAAGCCTTCGAACGCCTGCTCAGGCAGGAAGTAAAGTATCGCTTCGTCATCGACATGAGCTCACTCACGTAAAACCGTGCGGGCCGGCCTCGCAGCCGGCCCGCGCCATCGCTCGCCCGCCTCCTGCCGGTTGTCCCTTCCCCAATCTCCCCGTTCCTCTCCTTGTTCCTCGCGTGACGATTCTCCCCGCTCCGCGCCCCCGGGGATGCAATCATGGCCGCAGACGACTGCAATGGGATGATCTGACGGCCGCTTCGGCGCCACGACATCGTTCGCATGCCGCGCATTGACGTGCTTCTGCGGCCGCGGACGCAAAGGCCCGCCGCGCCACCGCCGCCAGATCGGCAACGCTATCGCAATTTCTGAGTAACCGTATCCTCAAGCCACAGCACTCCAGTCGACGCGACCCAGGGAGCGGCGACATGGCTCGAAACCGAAACGGCTACAGTCACCGGGAATTGCCGTAAACTGCCGTTCGCCACCAGCCGGCGTCGCGAGGTGAAACCATGTGCGCTGCCATTGCGCAGACCGAATCCAACACGCATCGCATCTCCCGTCCGGCGAGCCGGCCGGATCGCGCGTGGATCTACTACCTGCTCTTCTTTCTCTCCGGTTTTCCCGCTCTCCTCTACCAGATCGTCTGGCAGCGCACCCTCTTCACCCTCTTCGGCGTGAATATCCAGTCTGTGACCATGGTCGTCACCGTCTTCATGCTCGGTCTGGGCCTCGGCAGCCTCGCCGGCGGCGAGCTGTCCGTCCGGCCAGGCATGCGGCTGCTCGTCGCCTTCGGCGCGGTCGAGCTGTCCATCGGCGCATTCGGAGCCTGCTCGCTCTGGCTCTTTCATCGCGTGGCCGCTTTCACCGCCGGCGCTACCCTCCTCACCACAGGACTGGTCGCCTTCGCTCTGCTGCTCGTTCCCACGCTTCTCATGGGGAGCACTCTGCCCCTTTTATCCGAGCATTTTGTGCGCCGCACAGGCAACGTCGGCGAAAGCGTGGGACTGCTCTATGGCGTCAATACCCTCGGCTCGGGCCTTGCCTGTCTGCTGGCCGCCTACTGGTTGATGGGATCGCTTGGCGAGTCCGGCTCCGTTCGCTTCGCCGTCGCCATGAACATCCTCGTCGGATCCACGGCCCTGTTTCTTGCCCTGCGGCACTCGTCCGCGGCCCTCGCGCCGGCCCCGGGCGGCTCTGCTCCGGAGCCCCATCAGACCATTCCCTTTGGGGTCGGCATGGCCCTGGCCTGCGCCACCGGATTCATCGCCCTGGCCTATGAGATTCTCTGGTACCGCATCTATTCCTTTGCCTCCGGCGGCACCGCGCGCTGCTTTGCTGAGGTGCTGGCCTACTATCTCTTCGGCATCGCCTACGGCGCGCGCGCCGTGCGCTCCGCCTGTCAGGACAAGCTCGGCAACAACATTCGCCGCACCATGGCCGCGGGAGCTGAAATCGCCGTCCTCGGCGGTATCGCGGCCTTTCTCGTCGGTCCGGCGCTCGGGCTCTGGGTCGCGCATATTCCCAGCATTCCCGTCGTCGGTCTGTTCATCGCCGCCACGCTCCTCGGCGCAGCCTTCCCGCTCCTCGCCCACGCCGCCATCGATCCCGCGCAGCAGGTCGGACGCGGTGTCAGCCTCCTCTATCTGAGCAACATCATCGGCTCCACCCTCGGCAGCTTTCTGGTCGGCTTTGTCCTGCTTGACCACTGGTCCACACGCGCCACCTCGGTCTTTCTGCTCGCACTGGGCATCCTGGTCGCCCTCGTCTTCGCGGCATTTGCCGGTTGGAAGGTCCGCAGAGCCATCTTTGCCGCCGAGCTCCTTGCCTGCTTTGTCCTCCTCTTCGCTTCCCGGCCCCTGTTTGCGGGCATGTATGAGCGCCTGCTCTTCGGTGCCGCATATCATCCGTCCATGCGCTTCTCCGAGGTGATCGAGAATCGCAGCGGAGTGATCTCGGTCTATCGCGGGCCCACTGAGTTCGGATACCCCGCGGAAACCGTCTTCGGCGGCGGCGCCTATGATGGACGCTTCAATGTCACCCTGACGCAGGACTCGAACGGCCTGTTCCGCGCCTATGCTGTTGCCGGCATGGGGCCGGCGGCGAAACACGTACTCATGATCGGCCTCGCCTCCGGCTCCTGGGCGCAGGTCATCGCCAATGAGCCCGGTGTTCAGGACTTCACCGTCGTCGAGATCAACCCCGGCTATCTCCCCCTGATTCGCGATCACTCTGAGGTCGCAAGCCTGCTCGCAAATCCCAGGGTGCACATCGTCATCGACGACGGGCGGCGCTGGCTCGTCGCCCATCCCGACCGCCGTTTTGACTGGATCGTCATGAACACCACATTCAACTGGCGCGCCAACAGTACCAATCTGCTCTCTGAGGAGTTCCTGCGCCTGGCCCAGCAACACCTGACGCCCGGCGGCGTGCTCTACTACAACACCACCTGGTCGCCTGAGGTCCAGGCCACCGGCATTGCCATGTTTCCTTACGCGCTGCGTCTGTCCAGCTTTCTGGCGCTCAGTGACGCTCCGCTCCGCCTCGATAAGGAACGCTGGCGGTCTATGCTCACCGCCTGGCAGATTGACGGCAAGCCCGTGCTTGACCCTGCCGATCCCGCGCAACGCGCCGTCCTCGAGAATGTGCTGCGCCTCGCCGATCAGCTCGATCGGCCCGGCGGAAACCTGGAATCCCGCGCCAGCCTGGCCGCGCGCCTTCAAGGCGTTCGGCTGATCACCGATGACAACATGGGCACGGAGTGGTTGCCGCAGAAAGAGGGCCAGGGCCAGACCCCGCCGCGCAACTGAGAGAGGGTATTTGGGGCCGATCCTGCCTCCGCCGCGCTTCCGTACCGCCGCCGGCGATGCCCTCTCGACCCCGGCATCGCGGCCG
>JAKCDN010000216.1 GCA_021841795.1 Acidobacteriota bacterium
GAATATTCTGCTCGGCGGCAAAAGCCCACTGGTCTCTTTCGCGCACATTGAGCAGGCCGGCTACCGCCTCGCCTTTCTCTCCGACGTGCTGCTGGGATCGGCGTTTGCGGCCTACGACCACGCGCTGCGTGAGGTTAAAGACGCCGCCCGCGACGCGAGCGTTCTACAATTGCCGCACATTGCCCCCGCGCGGGAGATCTTCCGCCGCCTCGGTTCAGAGCACTGGGATGCCTTGCGCGCAGGCTAACCGCTCCGCGCGGCGGAGCCAAAACCGCCAGCCGTGCGTGGCCAGACGCAAAACCTGAGCAGCACCGACTTTGATGGATCGCGGCGATCCGATCTGGCGCGACGGTTCCTCGCTGCCGCCATCGGACTCTGCCGCGGCGCCACTGCGTGCAGATGCAGTGGGAGCATCATTACTCCGCAACAACACTCCGCAACAACGATCCCAGCCCATGCCGCACAACCAAACCGTGACGCCAGATCGCGCTCCGTGCCGTGCGGTGCGGGCGGCTCGCATCCCGTTGTACCGCAATCGTCATTCAGTTCCACAAACTTTAACGCGCGCACGCGCAACTTTCATCATCAAGCGCGCAGGTGTGGACGAGTGAAACTTGTTTTGCACAGTCCTCCGCTTCCGGTCTCGGTTTAGGATGGGACTTGGACCATGTCAGACAACAAGAATCTTCCCACGCCCCTACTCCTTCATATTTCCAATCTTTTGAATGTTCCATTGCGCGGCCTCACCGCGGTCATCGAGCTGCTGGATGACGGCGGCACGGTGCCGTTTATCGCTCGCTACCGCAAGGAAGCCACAGGCAACCTGGACGAAGTGCAGATCCGCGCCATCGAAGAGAATCTGGCATACTTCCGCGAGCTCGAGGAGCGTCGCGCAAGCATTCTGGCCTCCATCGCAGAGCAGGGCAAGCTCAGCGATGAGCTGAAGGCGCGCATTGAAGCCACTCTCGACAAAAGCGAGCTTGAGGATCTCTATCTGCCCTACAAACCCAAGCGGCGCACCAAAGCAACCATTGCGCGCGAAAAGGGCCTGGAGCCGCTGGCCGCCTACCTGTGGGCGCAGAAACAAACCGGGGAGGCGCTTGCAACCCTGGCGCCGAAGTTCGTGAATGCTGAACTCGGAGTCGCCAGTGTTGACGAAGCTCTCGAGGGCGCGCGGCACATCGTGGCCGAGTGGATCAGCGAAGATGCCGACCTGCGCAAGGCGCTGCGCACACTCCTCTTTGACGAGGGAGTGGTCATCAGCCGCAAGACCCTGGACGGCGTGGACGAGCGCGAAAAATTCAAGATGTACTACGAGTACAAGGAACCGGTGAAGACCATCCCCTCGCACCGCATGCTGGCAATCCGCCGCGGCGAAGCGGAAAAGGTTCTTTACTTTCTCATCGACCTCGAAGAGGAGCGCGCGCTCGGCATCCTGCGCCGGCAGGTGCTCCGCGATCAGGGTGACTGGACTCCGCAACTTGAGCTCGCCCTCGAAGACGCATGGAAGCGGCTGCTGAACTCATCGATCCAGGCTGAGGTGCGGCTGGAACTCAAGCACCGCTCGGACACGGAGGCGATCCAGGTTTTTCGCGACAACCTCTATAATCTGCTGCTCGCGCCCCCGGCCGGCCCGATCTCGGTGCTCGGCATCGATCCTGGCCTGCGCACGGGCTGCAAGGTCGCGATCGTGGATCAGACGGGCAAGCTGCTGGCGCACGACGTGCTCTACCTGCACACCTCCAAGAACGCGAATATCGAAGCCGGCGCCAGGCTGGAGGCCTTGCTGCGCAAGCACACCGTGCGCGCCATCGCCATCGGCAACGGCACCGCCTCGCGTGAGACCGACGCCTTCGTGCGCGAGTTTTTGCGCGATAAGGGCATCCAGGAGATTTTTTCCGTCACCGTGAGCGAGGCCGGCGCCAGTGTCTATTCCGCCTCCGATGTGGCGCGGCAGGAGTTTCCCGATCTCGACCTGACGGTGCGCGGCGCAATCTCCATCGCGCGCCGTTTGCAGGATCCGCTCTCCGAACTCGTCAAGGTCGATCCCAAATCCATCGGCGTGGGCCAGTATCAACACGATGTCGATCAGCGCCAGCTTGCCGGCTCGCTCGAGAAAGTGGTTGAGAGCTGCGTGAACCGCGTGGGCGTGGACTTGAACACCTCGTCGTGGACGCTGCTGCGCTACGTCTCGGGCATCACGGAACGCACGGCCATGAACATCGTCACTTTCCGCAATGAACACGGCAGCTTCAGCTCGCGCACGCAGGTGCTCGACGTTCCCGGCATCGGCCCCAAAACCTTTGAGCAGGCCGCCGGATTTCTGCGCATTCGTAACGGAGAAAATCCGCTTGATATGACCGCGGTACACCCGGAATCGTACGCGGTGGTCGAGCAGATCGCGTCCATGCTCAACACCGGCGTGGCCGATCTGATTCGCGAGCCTGAAATGCTGGAAAAGGTGGACCGGAGCCGGCTCTCGGCCGGCGCCTACACCCTCGAAGATATCCTCGCCGAGCTGCGCAAGCCGGGACGCGATCCGCGCGATCAATTCGTCGCGCCGCAGTTTCACGAAGAAGTGCGCGAGATTGCGGATGTGCAGGCCGGGATGGTCCTGGAAGGCGTGGTCACGAACGTGACCAAATTCGGCGCTTTTGTTGACATCGGCGTGCATCAGGACGGCCTGGTGCACATCAGCGAGCTCTCCAACAAATTCATCAAAGATCCGGCCGATGCCGTGAAAACCGGACAGATCGTCAAGGTGAAGGTGCTCAGCGTAGATGCAAAGGCAATGCGCATCGGCCTCTCCATCAAGGCCCTGATGGCTCCCGCGGGCCGTCCGCAGCCGAAGAAGCAGGCGCCCGCGCCGCCCATGACATTCGAGCAAAAGCTGTCGGCGCTTTCGGCCAAGTGGACGGGCAGAGCTTGAATCGGCGGACCCTCCGCAGCAGAGCGGAAAGGATGAGACGCCTCAATTTCATCCTGCCGGTCTGGATTAGCCAGGAACGCGCCCAGGCGCGCGCAGCGTGGCGCTGAGTCCGGAGCTCCGCGAGAAGTCTCCGGCCCGGACAGCGCAAGCATAATAAAGAGGATGGACTATCTTTGGGGAACCACCATCCTGGTTGGATTCTACCTGGGAGGATCGGCGCTCCACCGCGCGGGCGTGCCGATTCCGGGCGGCGTCCTGGGCTTGCTGCTTTTCTATCTGGCGCTCGCCTCCGGGCTGCTCAAGACAGCGTGGGTCGAGCGGGCTTCAACCTTTCTGCTGCGTCACATGGTGCTGCTGTTTGTGCCGCTCACCATCGGCCTCATGGATATGCGCGAGCTGCTGTCGCGGCAATGGCTGGCGATCGTGGCCAGCCTGGTGGTCAGTCTGCTGGCAGTGCTGCTTACCACGGCGCTGCTCGGCCGCTGGATTCTTCCGGTCGAGCCGGGCCTGCATAAAGACGCCGACTGCGCCGGACAGGGTGAAGACCGATGAGCGCGTCCTTCTGGGCCGGAAATCCAGTCGTCAGCATTGCCGTTACCCTTCTCGCCTATGCCCTGGCGATCCGGCTGCACCGGCAATGGAAATGGATCCCCCCGATCGTCGCCGCCTGCGTCCCGGTGGTTGCCGTCCTGCTGATGCTGCGGGAACCTTACTCGCTTTACAATCGTGGCGGGAGTTACCTTACATGGTGGCTGGGACCGGCCACAGTTGCGCTTGGTTTTCCAATGCACAAGCACGGCGTCGTTCTGCGCCGCTCATTGCCGCGGCTGGCGTGCGTGGTGTTCGCAGGATCGATCGTCGGCATGTCAACCGCCGGCCTGACCGCCTGGCTGCTCCACGCGCCGCTGCCCGTGGTCATGTCTGCCGTGCCAAAATCGGTGACCACCCCCATCGCCATTGAGGTCTGCCGCGAGTTGAACGGCATTCCTCAGATCACCATCGCCATGGTCATTCTGGCCGGAGTGCTGGGCGCAACCTTCGGCGTGCCGCTGTTGCGGCTGCTGCGCGTGCACGACGATCGCGCCGTCGGAGCCGCCATCGGCACGACCTCGCATGGAATTGGCACCGCCAGCCTGGTGCGTCAATCCGAGATGCGGGCCACCGTTTCCTCATGGGCAATGGCCGCCGCAGGGGTCTTCACTTCTCTTCTTGCCGCTCTACTGGCGCTGCTGATGCGCTGGTAATCCGGATTGCCGGGGATGTGGATTTGCGCTTCGGCATCACCGATTCAGGCCACGCGGATTCGACGCAGGAGAGAGTTCTGCGGCGCCGGACAGCGCAGTTGCCTCTGCGGTCGAAAGCGCGAAGCAGCGAACCCCTGCAACGCCTTCAGCTGCCAGGGGCGCAGCGCTGCCGCTCATACATGATGCGTGATGGCCTCGATAAACAGCACTCCGCCAATCAGAAGCAGTCCTGCATAAATGTATTGCAGAAACGCGGCGCTGGAAAAACGATGATTGGCGGCCCGGCCCAGAAACACCGCGGGCAGCATGACCGGCAACGAAATCAGGAACTCGTGTGTCACCGCACGGGTCCACAGCCCCGCGCTCCAGTACCCCAGCATTCCCAGCATGCTTGCCGGCAGGAAATACGCTTGCAGTGTGGCGCGAAAGCGCTGCGGCGACCACCTTCGCAGGGAGCCATAGATCACCAGCGGCGGCCCGTTCATACCGAATGCCCCGCCCAGCACGCCGGCCAGGAATCCTGACAACACCAGCAGCAATCGGTGCTCATGCTCCAGGCGGAGCAGGCGGCGTGTAATGAGTGAAAATGCGGCGAACAACACGATCAATAGGCCCAGGGCGGCCTTTACCAGGCGCGGATCCGCCCTGGTCAGCAGCAGCAATCCCAGCGGGATTCCGAAAAGCGTGGCGGTCAGCAGCCCGGCGGCACTGCGCAGATGGATATGCCGCCAGTCCTGCGCCACTACCACCGCTGCAATCGCGATGGAGAGCAGCACCGCCAGCGGCGCGGCCACCCGCAGCGGCATGCAAAACGCCAGCAGCGGAACCGCGATCAGCGCTTCGCCAAATCCGAACGCCGAGCGGATGAAGGTGGCAAGGAATACGATCGCCAGAACAAGTAGAAGGGACGCGTGAATGGTGTCTCCCGGAAAAACGCGGCTGCGAAGATTCCACGAATGCGAATCCTGCCGATTACGGTCGGGCCTGAACGATCACCGGATACTCGCCCTCTGCGTTGCGTTGCGCATTCCCGGAAGAGACAACGAAGAGATAGCGCGAGCCGCCTGTGGCGCCTGCGAAAAGACTGGAAGGCAGATCGAACTCCGCGACCAGGATGCCGTCAATTCTTCGCGGAGGGTGAAGCTGTGCGATGGTAGTGAGAACGTTTCCTTCCCGCGTGACGGAGAGTGAAAATACGCGCGCGCCTACGGCATCGGGAATGACCCACTGCACGCGGATCATCTTCGTCGCGGGTTTAAGCTCGAGGACCGCGGCCGTGCCGGAGCGCGTGACAACGGGCTGCAGCAGCAGAACCGCAAGCGAATCGCCGGCGCGCTGCGCCGAGAGCGCCGCCGGCGCGCCCGCAGGCGATACCGGAGATCCAGAGCCATCCTGCGGCTCATGGCTTGCTTGCGGGCTTGAACTTGCAACCGGAGCCGGCGTGCCGGCATTGCGTAGATAGCCGTAAAACATGAGCAGACCCGTGGAAAGACATGCAAGCAGCGCCACCGCCAGCGGCCACCGCAGAAGATCCGCGC